>DATKYB010000135.1 GCA_035528715.1 Nitrospinota bacterium
AAGAAAATGTGTTAGGGAAAATAAGGGGGAATCAATGAAGAAAATATTGTTTATTAATAAAGATGCAAATATCAGGTTACAATTTAAAAAGGAATTAGAAGAGGAGGGTTATGAGCTTTTAATAGCTTCCAATACAAAAGAAGGAGAAAAGATTGTTAATAATTTGCCACCAGATTTAATAATCCTTGATATAAGGATATCGGGTGTTGAAGGTATAGATTTTTTAAAAAACTTAAGAGATCAGGATAAAAAAATTCCCGTTATCATCTGCACACCTCATGGAGAGATCAAGCAAGATTTCCAAGCTTCAGCTAAAGATGTCTGTGTAGTCAAATCTGATGACTTAACAGAGCTTAAAGATGCTATTAAAAGGCTCTTTTCAACTACTTAATAATTTTTCCTAAAGATACAAAATTGTAAAGAACGTTATAGAAAGAGGATTTGATTAGGATTTGATCATTCCCTCCTTTTTATTGTTAATGATTGATAAAATCTTTTTTATCATTCTTTCTCTATGGGTTCCTGACCAATAAACCCTTTTACAATGAGGGCAGAGAGTAAAATTATCTATATTAAAAGAGACAAATTCGGGAACCCTATCTATTATTTCCTTCTTATCTGCAGGGATGACTTGTCTGTTGCATACTGTACAAAGTTTAAACATGTTGTCTTTTTTTAATTTATAGCTGTCTATTACCTCCTTTAGCTGTTCCAAGGGCCTAATCTTATGAATAAATAGGTATTTGTCAGCGATTCTTTTCTTTTTAAATTTAGTATTTTTGGTTAGTATAATTCGATTCTCTTTTTTCGCTATTTTTATTAGAGAATCAAGATCAGATTTACGATAAAAAAGGGTGTCGTATCCAAAAATCCTAAGCCATTTTACTAATTTTCCGAGGGTTGCATCTGCAATGAATTTCATCTGTTTTTGCTTTTTACCTCAATTTTTTAATTTATTGTTCCTTAATTTTGGTTTATCGTCAAGGGTATTTATCTCTAACATTTCACTTTACAATGTGTTATTTTTTTATCGTAGTCTCAAAATAATACCGATTCCAAAAGATGAAAGAGAGTTGTCCTTAATAAATCAATTTGGAGTCATTGTCTTTTTTTATTAGGTAATCTATATTAAGTAATGGAACTATTACTTGAAATTCTATCAAAGGTGGAATATAATCATAAAATAAAATTTAAGGAGAATAAATAAGTGCCTGTTGAATTGAGTGAAAGAAATAGGAAAATATTAAAAACAGTTGTAAAGAGTTATTTAGCTACTGCAGAGCCGGTTGGTTCTAGGACCCTCTCTAAAAAGCATGATATTGGATTAAGCCCAGCTACGATTAGGAATGTTATGGCAGATTTAGAAGAGACGGGACATCTTACACATCCTCATACATCAGCAGGAAGATTACCTACTGATAAAGGATATAGATATTATGTAGATTCATTAATGGATAATATTGTTTTGACTCCAGAGTTGGAAAGTGAGATTAAGAAGGGTTGTTTGAGCAAGGGTACTGAGATGGATGAGTTGATGAAATCAACCTCCATTATTTTATCCAAGATATCTCATCAAGCAGGGATAGTGGTATTGCCAAATTTAACCCAAATTTTTCTTAAACATATCTATTTTGTTAAACTGAGTTCAAAACAGTTGCTTGCGGTGTTTGTTTCAAAGACAGGATTGGTACAAAATAAAGTCATTAAGGCAGATGAGGATTTGTCTCAGGAAAAATTGGATAAGATATCAAAATATCTAAATGAAGAATTTGGTGGTTTGACCCTTAAAGTGATTAGAGAGAGAATATTAAAAGAGATTTCACTAGAGAAGGCAAAATACGATAAGTTATTTAGACATGCTCTAAAGTTAGCTAAAAAGGCATTTAAAAAACAAAAGTCATCTGCTACCGATATTTATATAGGTGGTACCAGCAATATTGTTAACCAGCCAGAATTTAAAGATAATGTAGAAAATATGAGATTGATTGTTGAAGCATTAGAGGACAAGGATAAACTAATAAAGATTCTGGATAGATGTATTGATGAAGGCGTTATAAATGTTATTATTGGTTCAGAGAATCACCTGCAGGAGTTACAGCATTGTAGTTTGATAACGAAAGGTTATCATAATAATGAAGGAACAATAGGTCTTCTAGGGATAGTTGGTCCCAAGAGAATGGAGTATCCCAAGGTAGTGGCTATTGTTGATTATACAGCTAATTTATTGAGTACGATTCTGATAGGGAAGTAGAGCGGTTAAACGATATATTAAAAATTTTAAAATTTCTTTCTGCATACCTTAAATTTCACCTTCCATTTGGATTTAATCACTGAAAGTATATCTTTAAAAAGATTCTGAAAGAATTTCTATAGATATATTCAAGATAATTAAGTAAAATAAATTGTATGAGATAGATTAAATAACTGATAAAAAGTTTTTTTATTTTTATGCATAGATTTTTCATCAAGCCAGAAAATATCAAACGAAATACAATCACACTTTCAAATGAAGATGTAACACGTATCAGAAGAGTATTGAGATGTAAGAAGGGAGATTGCATAAAGGTTCTTGATGGAAAAGGTGGGGAATATCTTGTTCAAATAGAAAAAATAGACCCAAACATAGTAAAGGGAAGGATTTTAGAAAGGACATTTATTAAAAATATCCCTGATGTGTCAGTTGTAATGGGACAGGGTATTCCAAAAGGGAGCAAGATGGATCTTATAGTTCAAAAGGCAACAGAATTAGGCGTGGACAAGATTATTCCTCTGATTACAGAAAGAACAGTGGTTAAGATAAATAATCAGTCCTCATATAAGAAGATAGAGAGGTGGAGGAGGATAGCAAAGGGGTCTTCAGAACAGAGTTGTAGGAGTTTTGTTCCGGAGATTTCTCATGTTATGGATTTATATCATTTTTTCTCGAAATACAGAGATGCTGATACAAAACTGATTCTTTGGGAAGAGGAAAAAAATATAAGATTTAGGGACAGATTAAGAAATATTGATAAGATAAAAGAACTTATTTTGGTAATAGGGCCAGAGGGGGGTTTTTCAAAAAAAGAAATAAAAAGAGCAGAAGATGAAGGTTTTGTTTCTGTTGGTTTGGGTTTTTCAATATTGAGAACTGAAACCGCTCCTTTGGTAACCCTAAGTGTTATCCAATATATCTTAGGAAATCTAGGTTAAAAATATAAAGCCCTCTTTAGAAGAGGGCTTTATATTTAGAGGAATTTTTAATTAGAACCCTTTCAGTTATTCGCTTTCTGAACGTAGGAGATATTTCTTATAAATCTAAATCAAAATTTTTATTTTATGGTGGCTTTCAGTCCTTTGCCCGCTCTGAATTTTGGGACCTTTCGGGCAGCTATCTTGATTTTTGCCCCTGTCTGAGGGTTTCTTCCGGTTCTGGCTTTTCTTTTCCCTACTGTAAAGGTACCAAAACCTACGAGAGTCACATTCTGACCCTTTTTCAATGATTTTGTAATGCTTTTTACAACTGAATCTACAGCGGCATTTGCAGCTACTTTTGTAATTTTAGCATCTTTTGCTATTTGAGCTACCAATTCAGCTTTAGTCATTCCCTTTCCTCCTTAAAGTTTGAAGGTAAATGAACTTTTAACTTATAAAAGAATTATCCCCCCTTTCTTATATTTTATTAAAAATTACTTAAATGATTATACAATCGTTTATATTCGCGAATCTTTATTATATAAAGGGCTAAGAAGATACTATCTGTTATGTTTCTAGAAAAAGGATGCCCTAAAAATTAGCATCAGTTTTTAATCTTGTCAAGAACTAAATGCACGAAAATCAATATTTCTAAAAAAATTTTAAAAACTTTCTTTTCTTGACAACTATATTCGTCTAATATAAATTTTATAATCTTAAAAACCTGCCGAAAACCTGTTAATTTAATTTCAATATTGGACCCGTCATATAATATTTTTATCAGGAGGCTAAGATGAAAAGGATTAAAAGGGTTTTAATAAGTGTGTCAGATAAGGAAGGAGTTGTTGAATTTGCAAAAGCCTTAAGTGGTATGGGAGTAGAGATTTTATCCACGGGAGGAACAAATAAGCTACTAACAGAAAAAGGGATAAAGGTATCTTCAGTTTCTGATTATACAGGTTTTCCAGAAATATTAGATGGAAGAGTTAAGACCCTCCATCCTAAGATATTGGGCGGAATACTAGCAGTCCGGGGGAGTAAAGAACACGAGAATGATCTGAGGTCTCAAAATATTGGATTGATTGATATGGTAGTAGTCAATCTCTATCCATTTGAGGAGACAGTAAGTAAACCAGGGATTTTGCTGGAAAAGGCTATCGAGAATATAGATATTGGCGGGCCGTCAATGCTGAGGGCAGCAGCAAAAAATTTCAACGATGTTGCTGTTGTTATTAACCCTAAATCTTATAACGAAATTATATCTGAGATGAGAGAAAATAACGGTTGTTTAAGCGATAAAACAAGGTTTCGATTAGCCAAGAAGGTGTTTCAACATACAGCAAGATACGATTCTGTTATTTTTTCTTATCTCGTTTCTTTAAAAGAAGACAAAGAGGTGTTTCCCAAGTTTTTAAATCTTCCCTTTGAAAAGGTTCAAGATTTACGATATGGAGAAAACCCTCATCAAAAAGGGGGTTTCTATAAAGAATTCCCTTTCAAGGAAACAGAACCCTCCATTATATCAGCTAAACAGCTTCATGGTAAGGAGTTATCTTTTAATAATATCATAGACCTTGATGCTGCTTTGGCCCTTGTAAATGATTTTGAAGAAACAGCTGCTGCGATAATTAAACATACAAATCCTTGCGGTGTTGCTGTTGATAAGAGTCTGGTTGAGGCTTACAGGAAGGCAAGGGAGACTGATCCAATGTCTGCCTTTGGTGGTATAATTGGGTTAAATGACATTGTAGACACAGAGACTGCCAACGAGATATCCAAGACATTTATTGAAGCAGTGATTGCTCCAGATTATGAACCTTCAGCATTAGAGGTATTAAAGAGAAAGAAAAACTTAAGGATTATGAAAGTGGAAGGATGGAATAAAAAGAGAAAGTTTGATCCAAACAGATTAGATATGAAAAAGGTTGTGGGAGGAATGATTCTTCAAGAAAGAGACCTTATTGACATAGATTTAGAAAAGGTTAAGATTCCTACAAAAAGAAAACCCACAGAACAAGAATTTAAAGCCTTGAAATTTGGATGGACAGTTGTCAAACATGTAAAATCAAATGCCATTGTTTACTCTACAGAAAATCAGGCTATAGGTATTGGGGCTGGTCAGATGAGCAGGGTAGATTCTGCTAAGATAGCGGCTATGAAGGCCAATCTTCCCTTAAAAGGGTCTGTTATGGCTTCTGATGCCTTTTTTCCTTTTCGAGATGCTGTGGATGAGGCAGCTGAGAAAGGAATTACAGCCATAATCCAGCCAGGGGGTTCTGTGAATGACGAAGAAATCATTAAGGCTGCAGATTCTCATAATATAGCTATGATATTTACCGGCATACGCCATTTTAAACATTAGGGTGGAGAGAGAGATGAGGATATTAATTGTAGGGAGTGGGGGAAGAGAACACACTCTTGCCTGGAAAATAGCACAGAGTCAGAAGGTGTCTAAGATATATTGCGCGCCAGGAAATGCAGGGACAAGAGAATTGGCTGAAAATATAGATATTTCTGTAGATGATATTCATGGATTAAGAGAATTTGCAGAGAAAAAGAAAATAGACCTTACAGTGATTGGTCCTGAGCTTCCTTTAACTATGGGGATAGTAGATGAGTTCCAAAAATCTGGATTAAGAATATTTGGTCCAGATAAAAAAGCCGCTGAGGTTGAAGGGAGCAAGATATATACCAAGAATCTATTAAAAAAGTACAATATACGAACAGCAGAGAGTGAGATTTTTTCTTCTCCTTTAGATGCAAAAAACTATCTTAAACAGATCAAGACTCCTTTTGTGGTTAAGGCTGACGGATTGGCAGCAGGAAAAGGGGTTATGATATGTAAAACCCCTGAAGAAGGTAGAGAAGCTATTTCTTTAATAATGGAGAAAAAGATATTTGGAGATGCTGGGAATAGTGTCATTATAGAAGAGTTCTTGTCTGGTGAAGAGGCCTCTTTTCTCATTTTTACTGATGGGGAAAATATTCTTCCTATGGTTACCTCCCAGGATCATAAACCCATATATGATGACGATAAGGGTCCCAATACAGGAGGCATGGGAGCATACTCACCAGCTCCGATTGTAAATGATAGTTTATTTGAAAATATCGTAAGGGAGATTATGCTTCCTACAATAAAGGGATTAGCATCTGAAGGGAGGACTTATAAAGGGGTTCTTTATGGGGGGCTTATGATATCGAATAATCAGGCAAAGGTTCTAGAGTTCAATGTTAGATTTGGCGATCCCGAAGCCCAGCCCATTTTAGTAAGAATGAAAAGCGATCTCGTTCCTGTATTAGAGGCTGCAGTTGATGGAAACCTTGATAAAATAAATATTGAGTGGAGCGATCAAGCATCTGTCTGCGTGGTTATGTCTTCAAAGGGATATCCAGGCAGTTATGAAAAGGGTAAAGAGATTAAAGGAATAGAGGAAGCCAGCAGACTGAAAGATGTTGTCATATTTCATGCTGGCACGGCATATCAAAATAATCAATTGGTTAATAACGGAGGCAGGGTTCTGGGTGTGACGGCCTTAGGTGATGATATAGAAGATGCTATTCAAAAGGCGTATGAGGCAGTTAAAATGATAGAGTGGGAAGGTGTGCACTACAGAAAAGATATTGGGAAAAAGGCTTTGAAATATTATAAAAAGTAATCTTCAAACATTTCATTTCCCTTTTCTTCTTAAAAAAAATTTTTAAAATTTTTACTTGATTTTTATTTTTTTTTACATTATATTATTAGCACTCACTTTAGGAGAGTGCTAATAATTTATTAAAACTTTATTTTTAAAAAGTTTTGTAGGAGGTGATGGTAAGTATTTCTGAATGAGTTTTGCAACTCAATTTATAATTCTGTTTTAGGAGACAGAAAACAATTTTTTAGAAAAAGAGGAGGATCATTATGAAAGTTCGTCCTTTGCAAGATAGGATCTTGGTGAAGAGACTGGAAGAAAAGGAGGAAAAAAAGGGAGGCATTATCATTCCGGATACTGCAAAAGAAAAACCTCAAGAAGGGAAGGTTATAGCGGTAGGTAGCGGCAAGATTTTAGACAACGGAAAGAGACAGCCTTTGGAGGTAAAGAAGGGTGATAAGGTTTTGTTTGGAAAATATTCAGGGACAGAAGTAAAGATAGATGAGGAAGAGTATCTCATTATGAGAGAAGAGGATATCTTAGGGATAATTGAATAAATTGTAAAATGAGGAGGATAAATATATGCCAAAGGAATTAGTTTATGGTGAAGATGCAAGAAAGAAACTTCTGGTAGGGGTGGAGAAGCTAGCAAAAGTGGTGGCGATTACCCTTGGCCCCAAGGGGAGAAACGTGGTATTGGACAAGAAATTCGGTTCGCCATCTTCTACAAAAGACGGTGTGACTGTTTCCAAGGAGGTTGAACTGGAAGACCGCTTTGAAAATATGGGTGCCCAAATGGTCAATGAAGTGGCGAGCAAGACAAGTGATGTAGCTGGTGATGGAACAACAACAGCTACTGTATTGGCTCACGCAATCTTTCGAGAGGGCATGAAGAATGTTGCTGCTGGTGCCAATCCTATGGACTTAAGGAGAGGTATTGAAAAAGCTGTGGAAGAGATTGTCAGTGGATTGAAAAAATTAAGTAGACCTACCAAGGAGAAAAAGGAGATATCCCAGGTAGGCACGATTTCTGCTAATAATGATAAAACCATAGGAGACCTTATTGCAGAAGCTATGGGGAAGGTTGGTAAAGACGGGGTTATTACAGTAGAAGAGGCAAAGAGCATGGAAACCTCTCTCGATATCGTTGAAGGAATGCAGTTTGATAGAGGTTACCTCTCCCCCTATTTTGTTACAGATACCGAGAGGATGGAAGCGGTTCTTGAAGAGCCTTACATCCTTTTACATGAAAAGAAGATAACCAATATGAAGGATTTGCTCCCCATTTTAGAGCAGATTGCCAAATTAGGGAAGCCTCTGCTCATTATTTCTGAAGAGGTTGAAGGCGAGGCCCTTGCAACACTGGTTGTCAACAAATTAAGAGGAACACTTAACTGTGCAGCTGTGAAAGCCCCAGGCTTTGGAGACAGAAGAAAAGAGATGCTGAAAGACATTGCTATCCTTACAGGTGGTGATGCCATCTCAGAAGATTTAGGGATTAAGCTTGAGAATGTTAAGTTAGAAGATCTTGGTCGAGCAAAAAGAATAGTGATTGACAAGGACAATACAACGATCGTTGAAGGTTATGGTAAGTCGTCTGAGATTGGGGGGAGGGTAAAACAGATAAGAACCCAGGTTGAGGAGACCACATCAGATTATGACAGAGAAAAGCTCCAGGAGAGGTTGGCAAAACTGGTAGGAGGAGTTGCTGTCATTAATGTAGGTGCGGCTACTGAGACAGAGATGAAGGAAAAGAAAGCGAGAGTTGAAGATGCATTGAACGCTACCAGGGCTGCAGTTGAAGAAGGAATAGTTCCTGGCGGTGGTGTAGCCCTTTTAAGATGTATCCCTGCATTAGAAAATCTGAAACTCAAAGGAGAGCAGAAAATAGGAGCAAATATTGTGAAGAGGGCTTTGGAGGAGCCGATAAGAAAGATTGCAGATAATGCAGGCGCTGAAGGTTCGATCGTTGTTCAGAAGGTCAAGAATGAGAAGACCAATATTGGATTTGATGCTAATGTGTGCGAGTATGTAGATATGATGGAGGCAGGGATTATTGATCCTACAAAGGTTACGAGGATTGCTCTTCAGAATGCAGCAAGCGTTGCTGCAGTTATGCTGACCACAGAGGCCCTGATTGCAGAGAAGCCTGAAGAAGATGAGAAGAAGGGGATGCCTCATATGCCTCCAGGTGGTGGAATGTACTAAAATCTTGAAGTCCCTGCCTTTTTTGAGGGCAGGGACTTTTTTTGCCCAAATATTAATCAAAAAAGCCTCTTTATTAATCATTCATGTTAACCTCTTGTATTAATTCACATTAGATTTTTTTATTCTTTTCCATTTATTCTATTGCATAAAATTTATGCAAATCAATTTTCTCTTTTATCTTCTCTATTTAATTAAAATCTTTAAATACAGCTAGTTAGAATTTTTTAAAAGAATGGCACTAATAGTGCATTATGGCAAATGACAATTAAGTGGAACATGCATCATTTTTAACATAAAAAGGAGATGAATTATGACAAAAAGAATAACTGGTATTTTATTTTTCTTAATCTTTTTATTAATTTTTCAAGCACCAAGGATTTCTCTTGCGAGTGAAGGAGCAGTTGTTGACTCAGGGATTACGGCATGGATGATTACATCCACAGCCCTTGTTCTTCTGATGATTCCAGGGCTCGCTTTGTTTTACGGTGGTTTGGTTCGCACGAAAAATGTCATTGGAACTATGCTGCATAGCTTTGCTGCTATGGCCATCATTGGTGTTCTCTGGGCTGTTTGTGGGTATTCATTGAGTTTTGGACCCAATGCCTTAGGGGGTTGGATTGGATGGAACCCTGATCTCCTCTTTCTTTCTGGTATTGATGATGCGATTGGTAACGGTATTCCTGAATATGTTTTTGCTATGTTCCAGGGCAAATTTGCTATTATTACACCAGCCCTTATAGCTGGGGCCTTTGCTGAGCGGGTTCGCTTTAAGAGCTATTGTGTTTTTATCACTCTCTGGTCTTTGCTTGTCTACTCTCCCCTTTGCCACTGGGTATGGGCTGAGGATGGCTTTCTCTTTAATTTAGGGGCTAGTGGTGCTATCGATTTTGCCGGTGGAACAGTTGTTCACATTTCATCTGGAATCAGTGCATTAGTCATTGCGCTTTACTGTGGGGTAAGACGAGGTTATCCAAAGACAGCTATGCATCCCAATAATCTGGTTCTGACTTTATTAGGTGCAGGTCTATTATGGGTAGGTTGGTTTGGTTTTAATGCCGGAAGTTCGGTTAACAGCAATTTAGATACAGCCAGAGCCCTGACAGTAACTCAGGTTGCAGCTGCATCAGGTGCTCTTATGTGGATGATTATTGAGGCTTTAAAATATGGAAAGGTAACAAGTCTTGGACTATCTAGCGGTATCTTGGCTGGCTTGGTTGCGATTACGCCAGCCGCAGGTGTGGTTCAAGTCAGTGGAGCAATTATTTTAGCTTTTTTAGCTTCCATCATCAGTTTTGCGGCAATTCAATTAAAAGGCAAATTAGGCTATGATGATACTTTGGATGTTTTTGGCATTCATGGGGTATCGGGTATTGTCGGTGCAATCGGTTTGACATTTTTTATCAGAGAAAGCTGGATGAAAGAAGCGGCTGCTGCAGCTGGTGGTTCTTGGACGATGATGCAGCAACTTGGCGTACAAATAGCTGCTGTTGCACTAACCATCGCTTACGTAGCGGTTGTTACACTGATACTCATTGCCTTGATTCAAAAGACAATCAGTTTCAGAGCCAATGAGGAAGAGGAGAGCACAGGTCTTGACCATAGCTTTCATGGAGAGCATGGTTATGGCTTTTTAGAGTTGCGTTAATCAAATTATTTCTTTACATTAGAAGGATAATTATGATACGAAAACACAAGCTTTATATCTATTATTAATCAAAGGGAGGACTAAGAGATGAAAAAGATAGAAGCAATAATCAAGCCCTTTAAGTTGGATGAGGTGAAGGATAAGCTTAATGAAATCGGTATACAGGGAATCACTGTGAGCGAGGTCAAGGGCTTTGGACGTCAGAAAGGGCATACAGAATTATATCGAGGGGCAGAGTATGTCGTCGATTTTTTACCAAAGATAAAGTTAGAGATCGTTGTCCCTGATAGATTAGCGGATCAGGTTGTAGAGGTAATTGTCTCTTCTGCCCAAACAGGCAGGATCGGGGATGGCAAGATATTCATATTTCCAATTGATGAGGCAGTAAGAATAAGGACAGGCGAAAAGGGCGAAGAGGCCATTTAGTTTCTAGAAGTAAAAAAGAAGAATTTTATTATTAAGATATGCGGAGGTACTGAGATGAAGACAGCTAAAGATGTTTTAGCGTTTATTAAAGAAAAAGATATAAAGATGGTTGATTTGAGATTTACTGATCTTCCTGGATTATGGCACCATTTTTCAATGCTGGCAAAGGATTTTACAGAAGAGATGTTTGAGGAAGGTGTTGGATTTGATGGTTCAAGTATAAGGGGATTTCAGACAATCGATGTGAGTGATATGATACTCATTCCCGATCCCAACACCTTTTTTAAGGATCCTTTTACAGAAGTCCCTACAGGAAATATTGTTTGTAATGTTAAGGATCCCGTAACCCTTGAGATGTACAGTAGAGATCCCCGCTATATCGCTCAAAAGGCTGAGAGTTATTTAATCTCTACAGGAATAGCAGACAAGGCCTTTTTTGGTCCTGAGGCTGAGTTCTTTATCCTTGATGGGATAAGGTTTGATCAGTCTTATAACTTCGGTTACTATTTTATCGATTCGAAAGAGGGGTTCTGGAATTCTGGTAAGGAGGAGAATCCCAATCTGGGATATAAACCTAGATACAAGGAGGGTTATTTTCCTGTTCCACCCATGGATAGTCTCCAAGACATCCGGTCTGAAATGGTCATGTTGCTTGAGGAGGTAGGTGTTCAAACAGAGATTCATCATCATGAAGTTGCTACTGCAGGGCAGGGAGAGATAGATATCAAGTTTGATACCCTGCTTAGTATCTCAGATAAATTTATGGTGTATAAGTATATCGTTAAAAATGTGGCGAGGAAGCATGGAAAGACCGTAACCTTTATGCCAAAACCGATTTTTATGGATAATGGTTCGGGCATGCATACGCATCAGAGTTTGTGGAAAAAAGATAAACCGCTGTTTGCAGGGGACAAATACAGTGGTCTGAGTGATATGGCTTTAAATTACATTGGTGGGATTTTAAAACATGCTGAGGCCCTCTGTGCCCTGGTTGCTCCTACAACAAATTCATATAAGAGACTGGTTCCTGGCTATGAGGCTCCTGTTAATCTTGCCTATTCCAGCAGAAATAGGAGTGCGGGGGTTAGAATTCCTATGTATTCCCCAAGCCCTGGTGCAAAACGTGTTGAAGTTCGTTTTCCAGATCCTTCTTGCAATGGGTATCTGGCGTTTTCTGCAATGCTCATGGCCGGTTTAGATGGTATTGAAAATAAGATTGATCCTGGAGAGCCATTAGATAAAAATATCTATGAGCTCCCTCCAGTAGAGTTGGCTAATATACCTACTGTGCCGTCCTCTTTAGAAAAAGCATTGGATGCTCTTGAGGAAGATCACGAATTCCTTTTAAAGGGAGATGTGTTTACTCAGGACGCATTAGAGACATGGATAGAATACAAGAGAAAGAATGAGGTTGATCCAATAAGACTGAGACCTCATCCCTATGAATTTGCTATCTATTTTGATATTTAGAAGATTAGCTAATATTAAATTTACCTTTAATCTATTCTGCATAGGCAAGACTTTTTAAAAAAGACTTTGGCATGTTCTTTTACAAGGACGGGCTTTTGTTTGTGATTAAGGAGTAATTTTTATTGAGACTGCTCCGGCCTGTTTTTTATTGGGTTAGTTTAAGACTTAGTTCTATTTTTTTAAAAGAAAGAGTCCTTCATCCTTGCAATCGTTAATAGCTCCTCAATATCTTAAAATTTGTCCAACCAAACTTCTTTTACTATCGTCTTTATAATACTTATAGACAAAAGTTAAATCGATTCTCCTTGATGGAAACCCTCTATTAATATATAATTTTAATAACTTATTATTTTTAAATTATTTTTAAAGTTATTTAGGATGAAAGAGGTCATAAGTAAGATTTCTAAAGGGATATTAAAGAGAGAGTTTTCAAGCGATGAAGAGAGGGATACGTTATTAAAAAAACTGAATTTTTCATTCTGTAAAGACGTATGGAATACCCTTATCAAGATTTCTAAACATACAAAGTTTAATTCCCTTTTCCCTGATTTTTTCCCTCAGTTTCTCAAAGAACTATCCTTTTGCTTTGATCCAGACATGGCTCTAAAAAACTTTGAGAGATTTTCTGAAATAATCTATGACAAAAATTATCTCTATACGATTCTTAATAGTGAACCCTGGAAACTCAAGATACTAGTCAGTCTTTTTTCAGGGAGTCAATTCTTAAGTGATGCTCTCTTCCAGAATCCTGAATATTTTGACTGGTTAACAGATAGAGATACCCTTGATAGCCCCAAGTTCAAAGATACTCTCTACAAAGAATTAAAGGAAATGATTGAAAAAGCAGTATCCTATGATGACAAGTTAAGGGTACTGAGGCAGTTTAAAAAGAGAGAGTTTTTGAGGATAGGTCTCAGAGATCTTTTGAGAAAAGCAGATTTTGTAGAAACTGTTGAAGACCTCTCAAACCTAGCAGATATCTGCCTGCAAAAGGCCTATGAATTTTGCAATAGAGAATTGTTAGAAAAATTTGGAGTCCCCATGTTTATCGACAAGGATGGGGGGGAGAGGGTCTGTGAATTTGTTATTTTAGGTATGGGCAAGCTTGGAGGGAGGGAGTTGAACTTTAGTTCTGATATAGACTTAATATATCTCTATTCTTCAGATAAGGGTGGCACAGCTGGAATTAAAGAATTAGGCGATAATATAATAAACAAGATTACCAATCATGAGTATTTTTGCAGGCTAGCCCAAATGATAACAAGCGCTATAAATAATGTTACAGAGGATGGCTTTGTCTTCAGGGTTGATTTACGATTGAGGCCAGAAGGAAAGAGTGGTGATATTGCAGGTTCTTTAAGAAGCTATGAGATTTATTATGAGTCTTGGGGAGAGCCATGGGAGAGGCAGGCCCTGATTAAGACAAGACCTGTCGCGGGGAGTGAGCGATTGGGTAAAGAATTTTTGGATATTATAAAACCTTTTGTTTACAGAAAATATTTAGATTATTCTTCTTTAGAAGAAATCAAAGATATGAAGGAAAGGATAGACCAAAATGTTCAGAAGAAAGGGATAAAAGGGGAGGATATAAAATTAGGTCATGGTGGAATAAGAGAGATAGAGTTTTTAATACAGG
>DATKYB010000136.1 GCA_035528715.1 Nitrospinota bacterium
GTTGATATAACAAATTATGTACTAATGGAGTTAGGCCAACCCCTTCATGCCTTTGACTATGATTTATTAAAAGAAAATAGAATTGTTGTTCGGAGAGCACGGGATAAAGAGGAAATAACCACTCTCGATGGTATGCAGAGAATACTCGATAATGAGGCACTCATTATTGCCGATTCTGAGAAGCCAGTAGCTATTGCTGGAGTAATGGGTGGATTAAATACTCTTGTTAACGAAAAAACCAAAAATATCCTTTTAGAGAGTGCCTATTTTCACCCTATAAGTATCAGAAGAGCCTCTAAGCGTCTGAAATTACATACTGAGTCATCCCATAGATTTGAGCGAGGCGCAGACATAGAATGTGTTATAAAGGCTTCGGATAGGGCTGCGTATTTGTTCCGGGAGATAGCAGGTGGAAAGATTGGTCGGGGAAGAATTGATAACTATCCAAATCCAATGAGACCTTGTGAAGTAATTTTAAAGACAAAAAGGCTTAATCAAGTTTTAGGAACGGGATTAAAGGAAAAAACTGTTGAAAATTATCTAAACAGACTGGATTTAAAAATAAAAAAAGTAAAAAAAGATGTATTTAAGGTTAAGATACCTTCTTTTAGAAAAGATCTTACAAGAGAGATAGATCTTATTGAGGAGATTGCACGCCTCTATGGTTATAATAACATACCGACTGCGCTGCCTCAAACAAAGTTGAGTCTTAAGAAGATAGATAAATTTCAGCTTATTGAAAAAAAGGTTAGAGAGGTCTTAATCAATTGCGGATTTTTTGAGGTTATCAATTATAGCTTTATAAATGAGACTGATTTGGATCACCTGAAATTAGAAAAAGAGGATATATTAAGAAGATTTATAAGGTTAAAAAACCCCTTGACCACAGAGGCGGGTATTATGCGGACCACATTAATCCCTGGTCTGTTACGCAATATTACATTCAATAATAATTATAGTATATATGATATGAAAATATTTGAGTTGGGCAAGGTTTTTATAGCCAACGATGGCGGTAAATTACCGCAGGAGAGAAGAAAAGTCAGCGGTGTTATAAGCGGTTCTCGAGAAGAAAAATTCTGGTATAGCAAAAAAGAGAAATGCGATTTTTTTGATATTAAAGGAGTTGTTGAATTATTGTTAGGGGAGTTCAATATAAAAGATAAACAAATATCACCTATAGATGTGGAATACCTTTATCCCTCTCGAGCAATGGAAATCAAGATAAAAGAAGAAAGAGTTGGTATATTTGGACAGATTTCTCCTGAAATATTAGAGTCGTTCGATATACTTCAAGATACATATGTCTTCGAAATGGAATTGGAAAAATTATTTTTATCTTCAAGTGAAGATAAAGGGTTTAAATCACTACCAAAATATCCTGCCCTATTAAGAGACATTGCTATTATTGTAGACGCTAACATCTCATCTGAAGAAATTATAAAGATTATAAAGGAAACAGACAATGATATCTTGGAAGAAATTAGGTTGTTTGATATATATAAAGGTAAACCCATCCCCCCTGGGAAAAAAAGCCTTGCGTATTCTTTAACTTACAGGGCTAAGGATAGAACTTTAACAGATGAAGAGATAGAGATTGTACATTCTGACATCATTGAAAGATTAAGGAATAAAATTAAAGCCCAATTGAGATAAGGCTCTTTAAAAAGAAGATTTCCTTGACAGAAGTGGAAGTTTGTGTTAAAGGTTTTAAAATAAGATAGAGAGAATATAATTATTATAATTAGCCTCAGTGGAGATGATTTATGAGTCTAGAGAAGATGGAGGCATTAGAATCCAAGATACGAAAAGCTGTTGAACTCATTTCAAATTTAAAGGAAAAGAACTCTAACTTGGAGACAAAGATTGATGAATTACAAAGAGAACTCTCTTCTCAAAAAGAAAATCTGAATAGCTTGAAAGAAGAAAAAGAAAAAGTGGATAAGGTTCTTAATGAAAACAGGCAATTATTAGAAGAAAGGGACACAATAAAGACAAAAATTGAGACCATGATATCAAGTCTCAATGAAATTGATATCGGATAAAATTTTTTAAAGTGGAGCATTAATGGATACAACGAAGGTTGAGATTTTTGGACAGACTTATACAATTAAGGGTGAGGCTAATGCAAACTATATAGTAAAATTAGCTAACTACTTAGATGATCATATGAGGGAGGTAGCTAAAAAGCATCCAACCAGCTCTCCTCATAAGATATCTATTTTAGCAGCATTAAATATAGCAAATGAGGTTTTTAAGTTAAAAGAAAAGGAGAAAGACAATAACTTATTAATAGAGGAGAAAACCAAGGTCTTAGTTGAAATATTAGATAAAGGAGTAGGTATATCTGAGAGATAAATAAGGTTTCCCCTTCATGCTTTTTTAAAGAGGAGTATTGAATAACCCATAAAAAATCAATTAAGGCAATAAGCTTTTAAAAGAATTGGGTATACTTGAGGAAGGGGAATATGTTAGAGGCTAAGTATAAGATCTAATAAAAAATTTTAGACTTATATGGGTAGATAAAGAAGATGAAGCCCTTAGTTAAAAAGCTTTTTGAAGGATATCTTCTCTTAGAAAATAATCTTTTGAAGATATCTCTTTATCTTCCAAAAGAAATTAAGGCAATTTCAGCCTTTTTGAAATGGCTAGATAGAAAAAAAATAGGCACCATCTTTTATTGCCACTCAAAAAAGAGAGGACCAAATATAAAGAAGGGGGTCGAAGATATTTTTATTAGTTGGTTTTTATTTAGAAGGCTTTTTCTAAAAAGCTTGATGTCGACCCTTTCAACTTTATCTATCTAAAAAGCAAGCCTGAATTCTCTTATACTTAACTTCTAATCAAATATAGTTTAAAACTTCTTTATCTTTCGATCCTATTCTCTCAATTCTTTATCTAAAAAATTCAAGTATAACCGAGAAATAGAATGCTGGGAAAAAGCAGGATAAGAGAAAGAATCTTATTGAAAAGGCGTTCTTTAAAAAAAGCAGAGATAATCAAGATGAGCAGAGAGATTCAAAACAGGTTATTTTCTCTTCCAGAATTTAAAGAAAGCACGACTATATCAATTTATGTAGATTTTGATAATGAGGTAAGAACAAAAGATATCATTAGAGATTCTATTTATATGGGGAAAAGAGTGTCTATTCCCTATATAAAAGGTAAAAAAAACTCCCTTCTTTTATCAGAAATAAGGGATATAGATAAGGAGTTAGAGACTAGCACCTTTGGTATCTTGGAGCCCAAAAAGGAATATTTTAGATACATTCCCGATAACGAGATAGATGTTGTTATTGTTCCTGGGATTGCCTTTGACGAAAAGGGGAGACGTTTAGGTTATGGAGGAGGGTATTATGATAGATTGTTGATAAAACTAAATAGGGATATTGTTACTATTGGATTGGCATTTGAATTTCAAATTCTTAGTGAGATTCCATGGTGGTTTTATGATATTTTTATAGACAAGATCATTACTGAGAAAAGACTTATTAATTGTTATCCAGATCAATATTCAAAAGAGAATTTGTAAACTAAATATGTTAGTTGGAAAATAAAGGGAGGTGAATGATCGATTGAAAATAGATATCACTATATTGATTACAATTTTAGGATTTATTTTTGTTGGGATTCTTGTTGGATATTTAGCACGAAGGTATTTTTCCGAAGGTAAAGTAAAGAAGGCTAAAGAGTTGACCAGAAAGATTATTCAAGAAGCTGAAAAGGATGCTGAGACAAAGAAAAAAGAAGCAGTATTAGAAGCCAAAGAATATCTGTATAAAGCAAAGACTGAGTTTGAGAAGGAAAACAAAGATAAGAGGATTGAACTTCAAAAATTAGAGAACAGAGTCATACAGAGAGAGGAGAATCTTGATAGAAAAGTTGATCTTTTAGAAGCAAAAGAAAAGGAGCTTTCAGTAAAAGAAAGGGAGATAGAGGAAAAAGATCGAGTTACAGAAAAACTTAAAAAGAGATATGAAGGTCTTTTAGAAGAAGAGATAAGAAAACTGGAGAGGATTTCTACCATGTCCTCTGAAGAAGCAAAGCGTCAATTGATGCTGCAAATGAAAAATGAGGCAAGGCTCGAAGCAGCAGAAACAATCAAGAAGATTGAGGATGAGGCAAGAGAGACAGCTAATAAAAAGGCAAATAAGATAATAGGTTCTGCGATTCAAAGGCTAGCAGCGGATCAAGTCGTAGAGTCGACGGTTTCTGTAGTCGACCTCCCCAACGATGAAATGAAAGGAAGGATTATTGGTCGAGAAGGCAGGAATATTAGAGCATTAGAAATCGCCACAGGGGTTGATTTGATTATTGATGATACACCTGAGGCTGTTATTCTTTCTAGCTTTGATCCTCTAAAAAGAGAAATAACTAAAATTGTCTTAGAAAGATTAATCGCTGACGGAAGGATTCATCCAGGTCGAATAGAGGAAATGGTAGAAAAAGTTAAAAAGGAGATGGAGAATACGATGAAAGAAGAGGGGGAGAAGGCAGCCTTTGAATTAGGTGTTGAGGGAATCCATCCAGAACTTATAAAATTACTGGGAAAATTAAA
This sequence comes from Nitrospinota bacterium, assembly GCA_035528715.1. Lineage (NCBI taxonomy): Bacteria > Pseudomonadati > Nitrospinota > Nitrospinota bacterium. Next base: position 4,559 of record DATKYB010000136.1, read on the forward strand.
ATACAGGACAAGCTATTCTCAGAATATTCTTCAGCATTCCAAAGAGGTTGCTTATTTCAGCGGGATTATAGCGGGAGAGTTGGGGTTAGATATAAAAATGGCAAAGAGAGCAGGATTACTCCATGATGTCGGTAAGGCTGTTGACCATCAGGCAGAAGGTACCCATACACAGATAGGTGTAGATTTGGCGAAAAAATATCATGAGCCATCTGTTATAGTAAATGCTATAGCAGCCCATCATGAGGATGTAGATCCACTTTCTGTTGAAGCCGTTATTGTAGGTGCTGCTGATTCTTTATCCGCAGCCAGACCTGGTGCCAGAAGAGAAATGCTGGAAGCTTATATAAAACGCCTTGAGAAATTAGAAGAAATTGGTTCTTCGTTTGAAGGAGTAGATAAGACATACGCTATTCAGGCAGGGAGAGAAATCAGGGTTATTGTTCAACCCGAAAAGGTTGATGATCAATCAACGGTTTTTTTGGCAAAAGATATAGCTAAGAAGATAGAAGAGGAGCTCTCTTATCCTGGCGAGGTAAAAGTTACTGTTATTAGAGAGACAAGAGCGGTTGATCATGCTAAATAGATAAATTCTTTAAGGTTGGTTATTTCTTGTGAATATTTTATTTATTGGAGATATTGTTGGAAAAGCAGGTAGAAGAGTTATTTCTAACCTGCTTTATAGAATTATTGATAAATACAAAATAGATTTTTGTATTGCAAATTGCGAGAATGCTGCAGGAGGATTTGGAATAACTTATGATATAGTAAAACAACTTTTAAAAGAAGGAATTGATGTCCTCACCTCAGGCAATCATATCTGGGATAAAAAAGAGATATATGATTTTATTGATCAGGGAGAACCACTTATTAGGCCAGCTAATTATCCTGATGGTACACCAGGCTTTGGAAGGATTATTAGAGAGACGGCTTCTGGTCAAAGTATAGGGGTAATTAATCTCTCTGGAAGGGTATTTATTGGTGATTTTGACTGCCCTTTTAGAACCGCAGATAGAGAGATAGAGTTTATCAAGTCAAAGACAGATATTATTATTGTTGATTTTCACGCTGAGGCAACCTCAGAAAAGATGGCACTGGGTTGGTATTTAGATGGACGAGTGAGTGCTGTCATTGGGACTCATACCCATGTTCAGACCGCTGATGAAAGGATATTATTCAAAGGCACAGCCTATATAACAGATGTTGGGATGACAGGGCCTACTTATTCTGTAATAGGTGTTAAAAAAGAGATTGCTATTGAGAGGTTTTTAACTCAGTTGCCGAAAAGATTTGAGACTGCAAAAGGAGAGTCCCAATGTAGCGCAGTTATATTAGATATCAATGAAAAAACAGGTCAATGTAAAGATATTTCCAGATTACAGATTTCTTATTCAGATTAGTTAATCAGTCAATATGTGAGGATTTCCTATCGTTATTCTTTTTAAACCCGCTTTTTTTGCCTCCTGATAACATTCATAAGCCAATTTTTTTGGGGTGCGAGGCAAATCATCCATAAAAAAATGGGGAGCGAAACCTAAGAGACTGTAAGGTATTTCTGGATTAATAGAAGCGATAAAAGAAGCAATTTGGGATACCTCTCTTGTATCTATATATCCAGGTATCAAAAGAGTACTTGCGATTAGAAAAGGTGGATCTGGTCTTTCTGAAACGAACTTTCCAAGAGATTTAAAATTTTTCAATGTCTGATGATTTGAAATACCGCATATGGCTTTATGGAGGCTATCGTTGTAAGCTTTGAGGTCGAATTTTATAGAGCCGCCAGATCGAAAGGATATACAGGCCATTTCTCTTAACAGATTATCATTCATCGTTCCATTGGTTTCCCAGCATATCCTGATTATTTTTCCTTTTTTTTGTTTTATGATCTTTTTCGATAGTTCTATGGCATGAGGTAGTTGAGGAGTGGGATCTCCTCCAAAAAAACAGATACAACTGGTTTTTTCATTAATGGAATCTATAAGTTCCTGGGAATCTTTTATTCCACCTTGAGAATATTTTTTAAACTGCCAGTTTTGGCAAAAGAGGCAATTGAAAGAGCAAGCTCTGTAAAAGATAGAGAGATTTCTAAATCCATACTCTGGACCTTTCTTGTAAGAATATCTTGGATAACCTGAATCGCTTCCACCCGGGCACACGGGACTAGCAACACAATTTGTAGGAAGTTGATCAAAATACCAATCAAATAATCCTTTATTTTTTGATTCCCAAAGCTCTTTTAATTTACCATCCGAATTTTTTCTTATACCGCAGTAACCTTTTCCATTGTTTGGTATGACACATCTGTTTATACAAAGACCACATAAAAGACCATCCTTGTCTTTTGGTGGTTTTAGAGGAAGCGAAAATTTCTTCCTGGTTTCTGCATGGATTTTGCTAATAAGTTCTTCTAAAAGATGATAGTGAGAACGAATGCAATCAATACAGAGATTGAGAGGAGAAGAGATAAACAATGAGGTTTTATGACAATGAATACATTCTTTTGTCATGGTTAGGGTTTGGATATAATAAATCTCAACTCTTAAACCTAAACCGTTTCATCATATGATTACCCTACTACATTGTAGAATCTTTTTTTTAGAGGAACCCCTAGTTCTTTTTTTGCCACCTTTTCACATTCTTTGATATTGATTTCAGAGGGAATATCGACTACTGTGACGTTTACCTCTGGAATATATTTTTTTGATTCAATAACGAACTTTTTAATCTCTTCGTAGGTTCCATCTCGAAACTGGGGATGACATAATTTAAAATATTTTTGTGAGTTTTCAGCATTAAGACTTATGGATATGGAATCAATAAGGCCTTTTAGTTCAGGAAGTATATTTCTCTTATGGATGAGATTGCCCTGTCCATTTGTATTTAATCTTAATCTTGCCTGAACCCCTTTTTCTTTAAGCCTCTTTGCAACTGCTTTTATAACATCTAGCCTTAATGTAGGTTCACCATATCCACAAAATACGATTTCTTTATAAGGGGTTGGATTTCCGATAGACCTCCAGATTTCATCAATAGTAGGATCCTTGGTTAATCTTAAATTGTGACCTTTTACATAGGGATCAGTATTTCTTGTACAGAAGATACATTCATTAGTACACTTGTTTGTAACATTGATGTATAAAGAATTCCTGATATTATAAGTGATTTTTCCCTTTTGGTCTTTTTGTCCTATACCAAACAAATTATAAATATTTAATGAGGTAATTCTGGAAATATCATCTAGACTTAATCCTTTGAGCTCAGCGATTTTTTGGGCTGTATAATTAACAAAACTGGGTTCATTTCTCTTTCCCCTCATAGGTTCAGGGGTAAGAAAGGGACAGTCAGTCTCTACAAGAAGTCTTTCAGTTGCTATTTCTTTCACCACTTCTTGTAATTTATTTGAGTTTTTGTATGTGATGGGACCGGCAATTGATATATAGAATCCAAGATTTAAGAATTCTGAAGCCAATTTTTTGTCTCCTGAAAAGCAATGGATGACCCCACCTTTCTCAGAGCGATACTCTTTTTTCAGGATATTAAGAATATCTGTTTCTGCTTCCCTGTTATGGACAACGAGAGGAAGATTAAGATCTTTAGCAATATTTAATTGTCTCTTAAATTCCCTTTGCTGGGTTTTCTTGGGAGAATAATTTCTATAGTAGTCTAAACCTATTTCGCCCCAAGCAACGACCTTTTCCTGATTAGCAAGAGCTATTAATTCATTATATATTTTTTTATTAACATCTTTAGTGTCATGAGGATGAATCCCAACAGTTGTATACAGAGCATTAAATTTTTTGCTCAACTCTATCCCTCTAAAATTGCTTTGATAGTCTGAAGAAACAGTGATGATATATTTAACCCCCTTTTTTTCTGCTCGGTTGATTACCTCATCTATGTCTTTATTAAATTGAGGCATATCGAGATGAGCATGAGAATCAATTAACATATTTTTAACCCTTTTTTATTTTATCTTTGAACCAGGTTTTATCTTTTTATCGAACGTGGCTAGTATAATATTTCTGTCCACCTCTCCGGCTAAAATCATTCCATTAGATTCAATACCCATTATTTTGGCTGGTTTTAAATTTGTTAGAATAATAACGTCTTTTCCTATGAGAGAATCGGGGCTGTAACATTCTGCAATACCAGTAACTACGGTTCTTTTCTCTTTGCCAATATCTAATTGGATTTTCAGCAACTTTTTTGATTTTTTAATTCTTTCAGCCTTGATGATTCTTGCCGACCTTAAATCTAACTTGCTGAAATCTTCTATATCTAATAAAGAGGACTTTTTTTCTTTAGTTTCACCTTCAATTTCTCTTTGAATTTTAATTTCTGTCTCTTTTATTTTATCTGGTTCAATCCTAGGAAATAATTGTTTTCCGAGATTTGTTTTTGTTCCTGGTTTAAGAATCCCCCACTTAAGGTCTTTAAGCTTTTTTGAATGAAGATCATCTTCGATCCCAAGCTTGTCCCAGATTTGAGAAGAGGTTGATGGTAGGAATGATTTTAGAATGATGGCCAAAATTCTTATAGATTCAGCAGTGTTATATATAACAGTCGACAATCTCTTAATATTTTTATTCTTTGCTAGATTCCATGGGGTAGAGTCATCAATGTATTTATTTAAATCATTGATAAAAGTCCATATACTCATTAAAGCCTTTTGGAAGTTATAGGCGTTTATAAATTTATCTACATTTTTTATCATCTTTTCAGATTTTTGAATAAGCTGGCTGTCCATTTCTTTAGATTCGTCTGGATGAGGGATGATGCAGTCAAAATATTTTTTAATCATAGTTAGGGATCTACTCAACAGATTACCTAAATCATTTGCGAGATCGCTATTGATCCTGTTCATCAAAGCTGTATGGGAAAAATCACCATCTAAACCAAAAGAAACTTCTCTTAGGAGGAAATACCTTGTCTGGTCGACTCCGTATTGCTCAACTAATCTGTTTGGTTCAACCACATTCCCAATGGATTTTGACATCTTTTTCCCCTCTACAGTCCACCAGCCATGAGCAAATATTGTTTTTGGTGGATTCAGGTCTATAGCCTTAAGCATGGTTGGCCAGTATACGGCGTGAGTCGTCAGGATATCCTTACCGATTAAATGAATTGTTTTGTTCCACAGCGATTGAAATTTTTCAGTATCTATCAGATAACCTGAAGCACTGATATAATTAAGGAGGGCATCAAACCATACGTAAGTAACATAGCTTTCATCAAAGGGTAATGGTATTCCCCACGCTAATCTTTCTTTTGGTCTCGAAATACATAAATCTTCAAGTTTATTATTTAAAAACCCTAGAATTTCATTACGTCTTGTTCTAGGCTGAATAAATTCATCATGTTTATTTATATAATCAATAAGCCATTGCTGGTATTTCCCCATGCGAAAGAAATAGTTGGTTTCTGAAATCTGGTTAAGCGGTCTATTACAATCGGGACACTTCCCTTCTATTACGTCTTTTTTTGTCCAGAACCTCTCCTCATAGATACAGTACCATCCATTATAAGTATCCTTATAGATATCATCTTTTTCATACAGGAGTTGTAGGATCTTTTGTACAACTTTAACATGCCTTTCTTCTGTAGTACGAATAAAGTCATCGTTGGAAAAATTAAATTTTTTCCATAATCTTTGAAAGGGAACCACCATCTCATTGCAATGAGTCAAGGGGTCGACCCCTCTCTTTTTTGCTGCCTCTTGAACCTTCTGCCCATGTTCATCTGTTCCCGTTAAGAAAAAAACATTCTTTTCTGCAAATCGATGATATCTTGCTAACGTATCGGCTGCTAATGTTGTGTAGACATGACCTATATGGGGAACATCATTAACGTAATAAATAGGGGTTGTTACATAGAAATAATTTTGTTTTTTTGCCATAGGTATTCTCTCTTCATTGAACGCTTTTATTGTGTTTCCTTAATTCATTAAGAGTCATTTGAAGCCTTTTTCCTTCTTCAAGTTCCACAGTGGCTTTTTCGTTTATCATATCTATCTTAATCAACTTACCCTGTCCCTCAGAAGTGTTTACCTTTTTGCCTAGATGGGGAATATCTTTCAGATTTTTTTCATATATCATATGTTCATAAACGAGACAGCACATAAGGCGTCCACATACTCCTGATATTTTAGAAGGATTGAGAGTTAACTGTTGTTCTTTAGCCATTCGAATAGATACAGGTGCAAAGTCTTTTAAAAATGATGCACAGCACAATATTCTTCCACAAGGTCCATATCCGCCAGACATCTTGGCCTCATCTCGTACACCGATCTGTTTCATTTCTATTCTAGCTTTAAACTGATTCGCCATATCTTTTACCAATTCTCTAAAATCGATTCTCCCTTCTGCTGTATAGTAAAATATTGCTTTACTTGCATCAAAGGAGAATTCGACCGCAACCAGCTTCATCGGAAGTTCTCTTTCCTTCATTTTATTTTGGCATACCTCAAAGGCCTCTTTTTCTATCATTTCATTCTTTTTTGACTGTTCCAGGTCTTTATCAGTAGCCTTTCTTAATACATTTTTTAGGCGTCTTCTTATATTTCTTTCGTCCTTTTTTCTTAAATGAAGAGCTACTTTACCTATGCTTAGACCTCTTTCCGTCTCAACGATGCATGTATCACCCAGCTTTAGGTCTATATCTTCGCATTTAAAATCATATATCTTTCCACAATTTTTAAATTTAATACCTACAATTGTAACCATGGCCATTCTCCGTTATTTGACTTCTTATAGAGAAAATATTCATTATCATATTTTCCAGGGCTAACCGGTGATTTACATTTTTTCTCAAAAGGAGATCAGTATTTTTAATTTCAGCATATATATCGTGAATAGCTGAAATAGACAATCTCTGAGATAAATTTTCTAAATCACCTATAAGGTCATTATTAATTATATAAGTTGTGTCGGCCCTATTTTTTATGACAGCAATATCTCTGCAGAATAAAAAAAGCCACTCAAATATCTCATCTAAATCTTCTTTTTCTGTCGTTAATTCTTTGACATTGTTAAATATAACATCCATTTGATTAAGAGACAACCGAGAGATAATCTCCCAAGCCTTATCCCTGCTTTTAAAATTTGAATTGTCCTTAATAAGAATAGCTTTTCCTATTCTTCCCCTAGAGAGCAAGGATATCCATTCGGCTTTTTGGTAATCCATGGAATGTGTCTTTATTAAAAATTCTCTAATGATAGATGAAGAGAGCTGATGAAACGTAATCTTCTGGCATCTGGAAACTATTGTTGGGAGTAAGGAATAATAATTAGGACTAATCAGTATAAAAATGGTATCTTTAGGTGGTTCTTCCAGTGTCTTCAGGAGAGCGTTTGATGCTTCTTTTGTTGTCTTATCTACCTTGTCTATGATGACAATCTTTTTTTTGCCCTCAAAGGGTTTAAAACTGATATCTTTTTTAATATTTTTAATTGTTTCTATCTTGATACTATTTTTTTCTGGTTCAATCAGTAAAAGATCTGGATGAGAAAGATTTTGAACCTTTTTACAGGGAACACAGCGCTCACATGGATCCTCTTTAAAGTCCTGACAGAGAAGGGATTTGGCAAAAATCATTGCTGCATACCTTTTTCCTGTGTTTTCAGGTCCTAAAAAGAGGTAGGCATGAGAAAACTCATTATTTTTTATGGAATTGTATAAAATAGTTTTTAATCTTTCCTGTCCTACAATTTCTTTGAAAGGCATTCATATCACCTGATTTATCTTAAAATCTCGTCAGTATAGCTTCTTATGGTTTTTTGAATTTCCTCAATCTTTCCATTTCCATCAATTACCTTGATTCTCTCTTGGCTTTTTTGTGCCAGTTCCAGAAATCCTATTCTGATTCTTTTGTGAAATTCCAATGTTTCTTTTTCAAATCTTTCTTCTCTCTCCGATACTGCTTTTTTTGAATTTCTCTTATTCGCTCTTTTTAAACCTTCTAAGGGGTCTAAATCAAGGAGTATCGTAAGGTCAGGTTCGATATTACATGACACAATTTTATTAAGCCTTTTGATAAATTCTAAATCTATATTTCTCCCATAACCTTGATAGGCGAAGGTTGAATCAAAAAAACGGTCACACAAGACAACCTTATCTTGTTTTAAGGCTGGTATGATTACCTCCTTAATATGCTGAACCCTGCAAGCAGTGATAAGGAGGAGCTCTGTTTCTCTGGAGATATTCTTATTATCATCATTAAGCAATATCTTTCTTATCTGGTCTCCAATAGCAGTTCCACCAGGTTCTCGAGTGATTTTAACTTGATAATTCTTTTCCAACAGATAATCCCTTAACATCATTATCTGTGTGGTTTTTCCACATCCTTCTACGCCTTCAAATGTAATAAATGTTCCCATTGAAATGACTTATTTTAGTTAAATTATTTAAACATTTTATATTATCATAACAGTCACTATAATCATATATTTTTCTTTGGCTGCCTTTGTTCTATATTTTTTTAATTTTAGAATGAATAAATTATGTTTTTTTAATAAAAAGAGGTGTTTTTTTAGAAATTACTTCCTGTGTCTAATCTTTTAATTTTAGCAAAGAATTATTTATTAATCTGGGAAGGTCAAATTGAGAGTATATCAGATAGGCATGGATTCTGATGGGCATGGACTTCGCATTTTACGCTATTTTTATATAGCTTTATTTCAGTTTAGTTTCTTTATTTAATTTATAATTAATCACTTATTTTTTATACCTTCTATCACAATTTTATCATAGGTTAGAATAATAGGATAGAAGGGAACTCAATAGAAATCTTCCCTTCTTAATATTCGTTTTTCATAACAAACACAAAATGTAAAATCATTAACGATCAAAAAAGAGGGAAGTTGACTATACAGCGATAAATACTGTTTGCTACTAAAATGATTTAAGTCTCAGCAATCATCTTATCGAATTCTTCAACTGTTATTGCTGGAGATGTAGAAAATGATATACCGGTCAATCTATTTAAACCAACAGAGGCCTGTATTGCTTCTTTATTGCCGGGTAAATCTACAATAAAAACCAGATCATAGCCTCCTAGTAGCACATACATTTCATTTACCTCACCGCCGAGGTTCTTAACAAGACTAATAACATTGTCAGTGCGCTCAGGAGAAATTGCCTTTACAGCTTCAGTTGAGTATTTTCCGTACATAAAGAATGTTGACATACTAAACACCTCCTTTCTCTATGAGTATTAAAAACCTGGTGTATAAGGTTTAAATTTTTTATTTTGTAACAGTAAAAAAGTCTACTTCAAATGAGCTTTTAATAGATGGGATACAGCCTGAAAATTCATCTGAATTCTCAGATGGAAGGGGAATCAGAAATTCAATCTTAACTTGTTATAATAAATATAAGAGAAAATAATGATTATGTCAATAATTTTTTGCGGTTTGTCTTCTATATGAAAAAAGGAATGTTGTAGTGAAATTTTATTCTTAACTTAAGACAATAGAACCATTTTTCAACGGTGGAGTATCTTCTCTCTTAGTGCTTTCAGTTTCATGGAGAGGAAAAATCGCTTGTCGCGCATAGCTACGAGGTAGAAAGGAACAACACAACCGCAGCGTGAACAGTCTGCCCCGGGACCTAACATACAAGGTTTCTTTGTGTTACCCAAGGCATCAAAGCAAAAGGCCGCTTTTGGATAAAGGCAGTTCTGAGTGATTGTATGACAAGTTTTTGATTTCATGAGTCGAAGGATATTTTCTGATAGTAGAAAAAAGTCAGGGTATTTCTTTTTTAGCTTGATTAGCCTATCAATCACCTTATCCCGTATTTCGAAATCCAGCCAGAGGTCATCCTCAATCCCCTGCATGGGCGTATAAAAATCAAAGATAATACCTCTAACATTGGTCTTGGACCACTCCTCTACTAGCTCCTCTAGGCAGTGATAATTCCTCTTTGTAATAACACAAGCCAAAGTAACTTTGAGATCTGACCGATCTACATTTTTCTTGATGAGTTTATAAATACCCTTTTGGCCTCTTAAATCTTCATGATATTCTTCTGTACCATCTATGGAGACATAAAAATTCACTTTGGGCCATTCAGGAAGATCTATAGTCCCATTCGTTGTTACTGTATTGGATCGAAAATACTCTTTGCCTATCTCTATAAGCTCTTTGCGAAGCAGCGGCTCACCACCAGTCCAGGTACACTGTAGAAAAGGAAATCCATTCCTTTTTAAGGCCTCAAATTTTTCTATCCATTGGTTGATGCTTAACTGGCCATCGGGCTCATTAGTATAATAGTAACAGTGCTTACAGCGCAAATTACATTGGTTCGTGGCATCAATGGCTCCTACACCTTGGGAAGGAAAACCCTTTAGCAAGACCTTTGTTGCCATATAGATTTTGTAAAATAGATCCATTGAATTTGTCATCTGATTTAACCTTTTAAAAAGAAAGGCACAGTTCGTGAATTATAAGGTATTTTATAAAAGTCTGATTTTAGTTCTGTTTCTCTTTTTAATTTTAAAGTAAATTTTTATATCAAAAAAGACAGTTTCAGTCAATAGTTTGTTGGCGTGTTGTTTTTATTTAAGAGAGATAGCACTTTATGAATTCTGATAGGTTAAATCATTTAGTTTTTTGATAATCAAAAGCTTTAGGGCTATATTCTGGTTCATTTTTCTGATTATATAAGATATAAGCAAACAAAAATTGACAGGTCTATTTTATCTACTAATATTTAAATATAACATTTGTATTCCAACAATATAAAGTATAAAGAGTATAAATTTAAGGTCAGAAATAATTGCTATTTTTAGAGGTATAAATAATGGCAGACTTAGATAAATCAAATATACTATTTCGAAGAATTGTTGCTTTTAGTGTATGTTTTCTGGGAATTTTTTTAGGAGGAATTGGAGGATTTCTCGAATATCTAGGAACAACGGAATATAACAATTTTTCTTTGCTTGGACAAAATTTTGAGTTCACAAATATAAGTTTTTCAGCTTTTTTTCTTAGTTCAACTAAGGAAGCGAACGCAATGACTGAAATAATAAAGAAATCGGGCACTAAGCTCAAAATACCACCTATAGACTCTTCTGTGACAACAAAAACAGAAACAGCAACGTTTGCTTTGGGGTGATTCTGGGGTCCTGATGCCCAGTTCGGGAGCATTAAAGGTGTTGTTAGAATCCGTGTTGGATATTCGGGGGGAACGGAGAAGAATCCTGCCTATTATAGACTAGGTAATCACAGTGAGACGATCCAGATTGACTATGATCCGACCAAGATCACATATGAAAAGCTTCTGGAAATTTTTTGGAAAAGCCACAATCCAAAACATACTTCTTGGTCACGACAATACATGACCGCAATTTTTTTTCACAACGAGGAGCAGAAAAGGTTAGCTCTGGAATCGAAAAATCGAGTGGCAGCCATGATAGAAGAGAAGATCTATACTAAAATTCTTCCCGCATCAGAATTTTATTTAGCCGAAGCATATCATCAGAAGTATTATTTACAGCAAAAAACTAATATTATGAAAGAATTTAAAGCGATGTATCCTAATGTTGATGGGTTTATAGCTTCCACAGCTGCGGCACGCATAAACGGCTACCTCGCTGGTTATGGGATATTCGAAGAGCTCAAGGGAGAATTGAACGGTTTTGGCCTATCACCAGAAGCAAATCAAGAGTTGCTGGATATCGTATCAAGATTACACCGCTAAAAGAAAAATGGATGTCTTTTTTTGTTTTACGTTTTTGTAGCTTTTGAGACTCAATGGCCATTACTTAGTTGCCGAAAAGTCTCCTTAGCTTTTTACCGACATCCTTGACGCCTTCTTTGACCCCTTCCGTGGTCTTCTCAATCATTCCTTCTTTCTTCTTCGACTTTTCTGTTTCAGAGGATTTGACTCCTTTTTTTGCTGCCTCTATGGCTGCAACGCATGGGTTTTCGTCTCCCGAGCTTTTACCGACAAGGGCTGCTGCAATACCAGCCGGACCAAACAAAGCTGATCCACCAACTGCTTTACCAAGAGCGATTGCAGCCTGCTCTGAATCAATAGCTAGAGAAGGCTCAGCTAATGTACCACCAAGCTTGAAAGGCTTTGCCAGCTCGGCAAGGCTCATTTTGAACTTGCCGACACCTTTGGCTTCAATACTTTCTTTGGGTATTGGCTTTAGCGAAATATCAAGCTTCTCAGTCTTCAGATTAACCTTTCCATTGCCGACCACTCCTATATATTTGGTGTCAAAGACCAGTGCAGTAGTATCTGCAATTCCGTCCTTGATATCAAAGCGGCAGACAAAACAGTTAATTTCAGTAAAATCCTCTTTCTTTTTGAGGGGATTGAGCATCCGAATGATGCTAGAGGAGATGTCGCCGCCAAGCAGGCTGATATACTTGTTGTAAATCCGACCTTTATTCATCATTACAACTACTTTGCCATTGAGGCCTCCCATCATCGTTGCGATTGAGCTACCTCTACCATTAAGATCTACATCGATGTCAAGTTTTCCCTCAAGAACATTTGTAGCTTTTAGCTCTTTGAGCATGAGGCCGAAATCGAGCTGGTTAACCTTCAGCTCAGATTTCAATGCAGCAGCCTTTCCATCAGGCTGAAGGTCAAAACGGCCATCCATTGCACCGTTACCAATAATTGCCTTGAGCGGTTTCACCTTGAGGCGCCCATCCTTTAAAATTATGTTAGAGTTTAGATCGTTAAATGCCATTTGAGGCAAAAGTAGCTTTGTAACTTTGAGCTTTACGTCTGCATCAGCCTGTTTTAGTGCTTCAAGCGGTAAGGGATTATTCGGAAATAACTTTTTCCTCTTTGTCGCTTTTTTCTTAGCTTCTTTTTCTGTTTTGTTTCCACCTTCCAGTATGGACTGCAGATCCAGTTTTTGTGATGAGATTACCCCATTCAGACGAGGTCTAAGGCTTGCAAGGTTTATCACTACTGAACCGTCAAGATCGCTGTTTCCTAGCACGGCTTTAATATCAGAAATCTTATAGATTTTAGGTGCGGTATCAACAATAAGACCAGACATCTTAAATGGACCTTTCAGTGGTAGGGGCTTTCCAACAAGATTTCCTATGCTTGCTAGCTCCTTAACTTGGGTTTTGAAGCTGAGTTTAATACCGCGCTGTTCCAGGGGGTTCTTAATCGTACCATCGACGTTAAGGCTAGCTCCGATAATCTCGGATGTAAAGTCAAGCAACCAATCTTTTTCTGGATTGGATAACGCTAATAGAGAACCGAATTTGCCCTTGACATTGAATGGCTCATTATTATATGCACCTTTTATATTTAGATTGATCGGAGTATCCATGCCTTTGGCTTTGGCAGTAAGGTTATCTAACATTGTTGAGTATGTTTTTCCGGATCTCCCATCTTTGAATATCAGGCGCCCCTTTTCAATCCTTACCTCTTCAAAAGAGAGCGGCGGAAGTTTTGTCTTAACATCGGCTGGCTTCTTTTCTTCAGTTTCTTTGGATTTCGCTTTTTTGGGAACTTCAAATTCGAAATTCCATCTACCTCTCTTATTGGTTTCAATCATAATATCAGGTTCGATTAAGACAAACCGCTTTACATTTATATTTCCAAAGATTAGAGGAAAAAGCGCCACCTGAACTTCAAAGCGCTTGATCCTAGCGAGTTCTGGACGTGAGCCCCATGGTGCATTCTGGAAGCTAACGTTTTCAACCACAAGCGCCGGTGTTAAACTAATTTTGAGATTAATATCACCTCCTAAAGTTAACCCCCGGCCAGTAGCATCCTTGGCTGCCTGAGCTATGTGTGGCTTGAGATTGTTATAGTCATAGCTTGATAGTATAACGTAAATTGTAATGATTAAGGCAGCAAATAGGATGGCAGCTATTCCCAGAATCCATTTCCAACGCATTGTAGCTCCCCCTTTCTGTTTTTTTTTGGTTACTTTACTTATTACCTGAAATATTATAGCTATTTAATATATTTCATCAATCAATTTTAACCAGAGTGCCGCGGTAACTCCCCATATAGAATTAAAAAGAAGGACAAATATTGGGGTCATGCTACCTAATTCTAAACCCAAAAGTCCCTTATTGGCCTTAAATGGAAATACAATAAAAAGCTGAACAATGGTAGGTCCCAGACCATAAAGAAGTCCGCGCAAAAAATATGATTGCGTAAGAAAAGGCATAAGAAACAAAATACCCCATAGGCCACCCCAGACAATTCTAGGATACAGCCAGAGAGGTGTTAAATGAGGAACAATTTTTACACCAAAGGCTGTGGTTATACCTATTGCTCCAAAAAGCCATACGGCTAAGCTGTTTGCAAGTCCTCCAAGACATCCTGCTGAAAATACAAGGGCCAGATTTTTAGAAAAATTCTTTAGAGAATTCATTTTTATTTATCCTCCTTTACAAAAAGTTATATATTTTTAGTAGCTTATAAGAAGAGTTAATATTGCTCCTGATACAAGAGGTATGAGAAGATTATCATCTAATTTAAAGGGGACTAATTCTATAATTGTTGTAGTTAAAGACCCGAAAAAAGAAATCCAAAAATCAAAAAAGAGGCGAGATACCAAAAAACATACTAGAAAACAGCTTAAGCTCCCTTCTACTGTCTTTCCGAGAACTTCTATCCTTCCAAACCTTTTTCCAATTACGGCAGCTAATGGGTCCCCTAGGCTTAAGAATAAAATTGCTACTGCGGAAACCTCTCTACTGAATAAAAAAATAGTTAAAAAAGAAGAAAACAAAAAATAGGTAGAACCACTGGGGTGATTTCGATCTTTCTCTAAGAGTATAGCTTGAAAACAATTAAAGAACTTCTTGTTTAATTCCTGGCTTCTTAGTCTCAAAATATCCAGCATAAGGAAACCAATAAGGATTGGTGAAAGAAAGAGAAGCATCATCCATTTTTCTTTTAAAACGAAAAGATAGATGACAGCAATACTTCCACCAAATACATGCCATAATCTTCTTAATGGCTTTATTGGCTCCTCTTGAATTTCTTGCTTCACTTTTAGCCGCAAAAACTCCCCGTATTTTCAATATATTGTGATAAATCATATCACAATTTTATCACAGGATAAAGTCATAGGTTTTAGAAAAAGCGAAAAAAAATCGCTCTTCCGAATGAAGCATATAAGTAAAGAGATAAAAATCACTGCCAAAATGAGTTAGATCTCAGCAATCATCCTGTCGAATTCTTCGACTGTTATTGCAGGGGAGGTACAAAATGCTATACCTGTCATTCTATTCAAAGCTATAGAAGCCTTGATTACTTCCTTCTCGCTTGGGAAATCAACAATAAAAGCCAAATCGTATTCTCCTATTAGGACATACATCGAGTTTACTGCACCACCAAACTTCTTAATAAGATCATTGCATTTCTCTGTTCGCTCAGCAGAAATTGACTTTACAGCCTCAGGAGAATATTTCCCTAACATAAAAAAAGTTGACATACTCAACACCTCCTTTCTGTTTTAGTTAACCCAGTCTTGATACAAATTTTAAAAACATTTCTTAATAGAAATTATTTTATTAGATTTAATCTGCTTATTTCAGATTTTCTGTTTGGTTGAGGTGAAAAATCTCATTTAGTATATATAACCGTAAGAAGTGAAAGATAAAAAAATGAGCTAAATACAACGGGAAACCAAACTAAAAAACATCTGAAATTAACAAATGAATGTAGAATCAGTACTTAAATTTTTATAATCTTTTTATCAAAAAGGGATAATTTTGTCAATGTCTTAAGGTTCTTCGAAACACCCATAAATAGATACCTAGATTGACAATTAATACAAAAAGACCCAGAATGATTTGCAAGCGTCGCGTAAGCATTGGGGGGTAGAGCAGAGGATAAATATAGTGTTCAATAAAGCCAGATTGGTAGCTGATCGCTTCCCCTCTTTCACGAAGCCAATTTTCAAGAGGTGTAAGTGGACATACCCCACCTGTAAATTCGATAAGCGCAGCCCACAGAAAAGCTGGTACATGTATCCACGCAAAGCGTTTCCATCTTAGTACTAAAAACCCACCCAGTACTGAGAAGAGAACAAAAATAAGATGCACCACAACAACGAGGTTAGTGAGAATGTAATAAGCCATTTTCTAATTTCCCTTTTTGACCCTAGCTGATTCTTTTGTTACTTTTTATTTCGCTTTTAATTTTACCCCAAATTAAACATTTAAAAAAAATTCTTTTTTATTAAAGACAAAGAATTCTCATAAATAGATATTTTCGGTTTTCGTATTATATCCTTTATATCTGTTTTATAATGATTTATTGTAATTTTTAGTTTATAATTAAGGAAAATAAAGCATGAAAGAAAAT
>DATKYB010000137.1 GCA_035528715.1 Nitrospinota bacterium
AGGTGAAAATAGAATTTAAAAAGGTCTCTTGGCCTTCAAGAAAAGATACAATGATGTCAACTTCTGTGGTTCTTGTTGCGGTTTTCATTATAGCTGTTTTTCTTGGATTCGTTGATTTAGGATTATCAAAATTAGTGAAACAGTTGTTTAAATAAACATTGGATAAAAGAGATAAAATGACAAAAAAATGGTACGTCATCCATACATATTCAGGATATGAAAACAAGGTAAAGCAAAGTTTAGAAGAAAGACTCGAAGCTTTAGGATTTCAGGAAAGGGTTTCGAGGGTTCTCGTGCCTACAGAGGATGTGATAGAGGTCAAGGGAGGAAAGAAAAAGGTATCAGCAAGAAAATTTTTCCCTGGTTATATTATCGTTGAAATGGATATGGATGATGATATTTGGTATCTCATTAAGAATACTCCGAAGGTAACAGGTTTTCTAGGGGACAAGAGAAATCCAACACCTCTTTCAGAAGAAGAGGTTAAAAATATTCTTGGACAAGTAGAAGGGGATAAAACAAAACCAAAACCAAAGGTCTTGTTTAGTAAAGGTGAAAGCGTTAGAGTCATAGATGGACCATTTACAAATTTTACAGGTGTAATCGATGAGATTAGCCCAGAGCGCGGAAAGTTAAAGGTTATGGTAAGTATATTTGGTAGAGCGACACCTGTAGAATTGGAATTTTTACAGGTAGAAAGGATTTAATAAGGAGAAGATATTTAAATGGCAAAGGAAGTGATTGCATCAATTAAATTACAGGTGCCAGGTGGACAGGCTAATCCTTCACCACCTGTTGGACCTGCACTGGGACAGCATGGTGTCAATATAATGGAATTTTGTAAGGCATTTAATGAAAAAACAAAAGGTCAAGAGGGTTTAATCATTCCAGTAATCATAACCGTTTTTTCGGATCGTTCCTTCTCTTTTGTAACGAAATCACCTCCAGCTTCTGTACTTTTAAAACAGGCAGCAAAAATAGCGAAAGGTTCTTCAGATCCTAAAAAGGAGAAAGTAGGTAAGGTGACTATGGATCAGATTAAAGAAATAGCCAGAAGCAAGGAGAAGGATTTAAATGCAAAAGATTTAGAAGGTGCTATCAGAATAATAGAGGGTACAGCAAGAAGCATGGGAATTGAAGTAATAAGAAATTAAAAAATCTCGGAGATAGTCAATAATGAAACACAATGGAAAAAATTTTCAAGGCGTCCAAGCCAAAGTTGACAGAGGAAAGAAATATAGCTTAGAGGAAGCCTTAACTCTTGTTAAGGAGCTTTCTTTTACAAAATTTGATGAAAGTATTGATGTTGCAGTTAGATTGGGGGTTAGTCCTAAACATTCAGACCAGATGGTAAGAGGAACCGTAGTGCTTCCCGCTGGAACGGGTAAAAAAGTGAGAGTACTCGTCTTTGTTAAGGGAGAAAAAGAAAAGGAAGCATTGGATGCTGGAGCTGATTATGTAGGGGCAGAGGATCTGGTCAATAAAATCAATCAAGGTTGGCTCGAGTTTGACCAAGCAATAGCCACTCCAGATATGATGAGTGTGGTTGGAAAGTTAGGAAAGGTTCTTGGGCCAAGGGGACTTATGCCGAATCCTAAATCTGGCACAGTTACTTTTGAAATCGCCAAGGCTGTTAAAGATATTAAGGCAGGAAAGGTAAATTTTAAAGTTGATAAATATGGAATCGTTCATCTTTCTATTGGGAAAAGGAGTTTTTCTATTGATGACTTAAAGAAAAACATAAGTCAGTTTTTTGAGACACTTCTGAAATTAAAACCTGCAGCGAGTAAAGGACAATATTTAAGAAATATTTCTATTTCTTCTACAATGGGACCTGGAATAAAAATCGACAATATTGAAATAGCAAATGCTTTTAAATAAATATTTTGATTATTAAAAAAGGGAGGAAGAAAGATCATTGATCAATGAAAATAAAATCAAAAAAGTAGAAGAGCTAAATGATAAATTCAAGAGAATAAAGTCAGCAGTCTTCACTGATCTTACAGGACTTAATGTAGCTCAGGTTACGGAACTAAGAAGACGATTGCGAGATTCTTCTGCAGAATTCAAAGTATTGAAAAATACTTTAGCTCTAAGAGCATCAAAGGGAACGAGCTTTGAAGAGTTGTCTGAATATTTTTTAGGTCCAACATCAATTGCTTTTAGTTATGAAGATGTATTAGTTCCTGTAAAGGTTATTATGGGTTATTCAAAGGAACAACCAAATTTAAAGATTAAAGGAGGATTTGTAGAGGGTAAGAAGATAGAGATTAACAAGATAGAAGAATTAGCGAAATTGCCTTCAAGAGAGGTTCTGATAAGTATTTTGTTGGCAGGGTTTCAATCACCGATTGGGAGTTTTGTTGGTACTTTAGAGGGAGTTTTAAGAAGTTTTCTTTCTACATTAGAGGGAATTAAAAAACTTAAAAAATAGTAAATAAATTAAAAGAGGAGGCAGAAAATGTCTGAGGCAACTGAAAAGAAGAAGACAGATACAAAGGCTGAGAAGGTTTCAGAGGCAAAAAAAGATACGAAAAAGGAGAAGGAAAAAACAAAAGCTGGAGGGAGTATGGAGATAACCAAAGAAGATATGATAGCGTACATTGAGAATATGAGCGTTTTGGAGTTATCTGAGATGGTAAAAGAATTACAGGAGAAATTTGGTGTTACGGCCATGGCCCCAGCAGCCGCTGCGGTAGCCGCACCTGAGGCAAAAGCAGAAACAGGAGCAGGAGAAAAAACAGAATTTGATGTTATTTTAAGCTCGTTTGGTGATAAGAAGATCCAAGTTATTAAAGAGATAAGGACAATTACTGCATTAAGTTTGAAAGATGCCAAAACTTTAGTAGACGGGGCTCCAAAACCTGTAAAAGAAAAAGTTTCCAAGGAAGAGGCAGAGAAAATAAAAGCCCAGTTAGAAAGTGCAGGGGCAGGTGTGGAGATTAAGTAGTAAGGCGAGCTTGATCTCGCTGTATTTTATTTTTTTAGAGAAATCAAATTATATAGAGGTGCATAATGGCTGAATCAAGGATTTCTTGTGATCAAGGAAGGATACAAAGAAAAAGTTTTGCAAGGATTCCAACCGTTATAGATATCCCGAATCTTATCGATATACAAAAAAAATCTTACGAACGTTTTCTGCAGTACAAAAAAAATCCTAATGAAAGGGATAATGTAGGGTTGGAAGAGGTTTTTAAAAGTGTCTTTCCTATTAGTGATTTTAATGAAACTTCTTTTTTACAATATGTGGGCTATGAAATAGGAGCATGGGAATGTAACTGTGGTGAGTACAGAGGACTTGGAGGCCCAAGTGTAACCTGTGAGGAGTGTGGGCAGAGACTTAAATACAAAGGAAAATACGACATCAATGAATGCCGTCAGAGAGGAATGACTTATGCAGACCCTTTGAGAGTAATGGTCCGACTAGTTATTCCAGAAAAAGATGAAGAGACTGGAGAACTGAAAATAAAAGATATCAAAGATATAAGACATATAAAAGAACAAAAAGTTTACCTTGGAGAAATGCCTTTAATGACAGATAAAGGGACTTTTATTATTAATGGTACTGAAAGAGTTGTTGTAAGTCAATTGCACAGATCTCCTGGAGTGTTTTTTAGTCAGGATAAAGGAAGAAGCCATATTAGTGGGAAGATACTCTATTCTGCGAGGATCATCCCTTATAGAGGTTCATGGCTTGATTTTGAAATGGACGCAAAAAATTTAATATATGTACGTATTGATAGAAGACGAAAAATGCCTGCTACAGTTCTTTTAAGGGCTTTTGGTCTTTCTACTGAAGATTTATTGAACACCTTTTATCAGATGGAAGATATTATCTATCATAAGGGAGAAGGATTTTTCTCTAAAAGTGTTTCTCAGCTTTTGGTAGGACAAAAGGCATCAAAAGATATTATAGATCCTCAAACAGGTGAAGTATACATAAAGGCTGGAAGAAAGGTTTCTAAGGGAGTCTTTAAAAAGATAAAAGAAGCGAAAATAAAATATATTGATGTTACTGAGGATAGCCTTATTGGAGGAGTTATTGCGTTAGATATTGTAGATACAAAAACAGGTGAGATATTTTCAGAAATCAATACTGAGCTGACCAAAGAAGCCATTGCTATTATTAAGGAAAAAGGAATACAAAAGTTTCAAATTTTGCATATAGACAGTTGGTCATTAAAAAACACCATGGCAGTTGATAAGATAAGTACTTCTGACGAGGCATTAATAGAGATATATAAGAGATTAAGGCCAGGCGATCCTCCTACCAAGGAGAGTTCGCAGCAGCTCTTCTATGACCTGTTTTTCAATCCAAAACGTTACGATTTGTCCAAGATAGGCAGACTTAAACTCAATAAGAAACTCGGGTTAGACTTGTCTTTAGAAGAGAGAAATTTAACACTTAAAGATATCATTGAGGTGGTTAGATATTTTATTGGTTTAAGTCAAGGGATTGGGGCAGTAGATGATATTGATCATTTGGGGAATAGAAGGGTTAGATCTGTTGGAGAATTGGTTGAAAATCAGTTCAGAACTGGTTTGGTAAGGATGGAGAGAACAATACGGGAAAGGATGAGTATCCAAGATGTTACGGAGGTTATGCCCCATGATTTAATAAATTTCAAGCCTGTCACAGCAGCTATAAAAGAATTTTTTGGCAGTAGCCAACTGTCCCAATTTATGGATCAGACAAATCCTTTGTCTGAAATAACTCATAAAAGAAGACTGAGTGCATTAGGTCCTGGTGGCTTAACAAGAGAAAGGGCTGGTTTTGAGGTAAGGGATGTTCACCCTACCCATTATGGAAGAGTATGCCCTGTTGAGACCCCAGAGGGACCGAATATAGGATTAATAGCCTCTTTGAGTACCTATGCGAGAGTCAATGATTTTGGTTTTATCGAGGTTCCCTATAGAAAGGTCAATAAGGGGAGGGCTTCAGAAGAAGTGGAATTTCTTTCAGCCTATGAGGAAGATCAGTATGTTATTGCTCAGGCAAATGCAGAGTTGGACAAGAGAGGAAATCTCATAAGAGATCTTGTTTCTGCAAGAAAGGGTGGAGAATTTATAATGGTTCCTCCTGATCAGGTTGATTATATGGATGTTTCTCCAAAGCAATTGGTTAGCGTTGCTGCCTCCTTAATTCCTTTTTTAGAAAATGATGATGCGAATAGAGCTCTCATGGGTTCTAATATGCAGCGCCAAGCTGTTCCTCTCTTAAAAACCGAAGCACCTTTAGTAGGCACTGGTATGGAATTTGTTGCAGCAAGGGACTCGGGATCTTTAATCATCTGTAAAGAAGATGGTGAAGTAGTTAGTGTTGATTCTAGCAGAATTGTTGTTCGGAGAACAGGAAAGGGTAAAGAAAGTTCGTCTCATCCGGAAGTAGATATATATTCTCTCGCTAAGTACAACCGTTCTAATCAAAATACATGTATCAATCAGAGACCGATTATTAAAGAAGGTGATAAGGTTGTTAAAGGTCAGGTATTAGCTGATGGCCCTGCAACTGATCAAGGTGATTTAGCTTTGGGTAGAAATATTTTAGTAGCTTTTATGCCATGGCGCGGCTACAACTTTGAAGATGCTGTT
>DATKYB010000138.1 GCA_035528715.1 Nitrospinota bacterium
TCAATAGTTTATTTACCAGTGGGAATCGTGGGCATAGTGGCACAATTTTCTTAAATGCATTTACTCCCCCAGGGCATTCCATTTACTCTACATTTGAAATTACATTTGGAATCTATTCTTACCATTAAGCTTTCAATTCTCTCTCTCATCTTCAAATCTTTTTCTTCTCTTTAACGCCTTTATTTCTTCTTTCTCTTCTGTTTCTCTCTCTTCTCCACTTCTCTTCAATTCTCTTTTTCCCTTTCTTTTGAAACTCTCTCTTCATTCTTCGTCTTCTCCTGTCGGTCCCAGTATAACAGCATTTTTATGTTCTGTCTTTTTTCCTAATTGCATCAACTTTTCTTCTAATGTCTTCAGGAATCTTTTTCTCCCTCTCAGGATTCACACCAAAATACAAAACACTTTTTACTCCCTTTAAAAACCTTTAGCGCCTTTAGCTTCTTTAAAGGAGCTAAAGAGGATAAAGAAACTAAAGAATATAAAGAAGTTAAAGGGGTTAATATAATATTTTAAGAGAGACATCGATTTCTTCAGAAATTTATTAACACTTTTTACAGTTTTTTCAATTCCATTATCAGGTTCTTTTTTTTTCTCCTCTTTCTCGATTTTCCTCCTCAGGCATCATGAGGAGCTAGAGGTCGAGATTCATTTTCTTCCTCTTCCTTCATCTTTTCCTTCCTTATTCTATCTACTTTTTCCTCTATATTAATTGGAGCTGCCTCAAACAACGCTTGTCTTCTAGTAAACTCATTCAAATCCCAGAACCATTTTCCACCCAATCCTCTTTCTTTAAAGGCTTTAACACCGATCATTTTATCTTTGGCTCTTCTCAGAGTTCCCCACGAAATAGCTTCCTCTCTTGCAGCACTTTTTATCTCTTTTACAGGTAAAGCATCGTCTTTTAAAGTCTTCAAAAGGAATTTTTTAGCCCGTTTAGTTTCGCTTATTCTTTCCACAGGAGCAAGCACTTCTTCTATATCAAAATCATCTCCAACAGGATTGCTCTCAAAAATAACTTTGGCTGATTTTCCTAAATTTTTTAGGTGGAAGGCAAGAGTTTTTTGTTCAGGAGCAAGATTATTTTTCAGTGGAGAAAAATATCTTCTTTTGTTTTCTTCATCCTCTCTATCTTTAGCAATTAGCCAAATAGCCCTTGCTACTGAAGGGAAGCCCATTGAGCCCATAATACGATACAGTACCTGAAGAGAGGTATTCTTATTACAGTGCATAATTCCCACAATAGCCAAGTGATATTTTCTTGCTAAAGCATTAATTGGTGCCAGTGCCCAACGAACATCACTATACTTATGTGTATCCACATGGCCTATATAATCACTCAGCGGGTCTATCACTACTAAACGATAACCTTTGTTTTTTTCCAATATATCTTCCAACCTGTGGATATCCTTAGTGAGATTAAGAATTTTTATCCTCCCTGATGCATCACGACTCCCTTCTAATACACTTATTTTGTCCAAGTTAGCACCAGCGGCCTCTGACCTAGGACGAATTGCATAATTAGGATCTTCATCTGTACTGAGTATCAAAACCTTTCCACTCTTAATAGATTTATCTGGTACATCGGGCCACGACCCACCTGTTGAGACTTGAGCACTAAGAAAATAGGAAAAATAACTCTTGCCAACACCTGGATCTCCTATAAGGAGAGTGATTTCCCCTAAAGGTATATGATACTGCCACAGCCATTCTACTTCCTCCGCCTCTATAGTAGATAGAGTCCTTAATCCTCCATCTTTAACACCTACACTGGCTGCCTGATTTATGGAGTTCACAATCCCATCATAGTCACCTTTTTTTAGTCTCTCAGCCGCTTCCAGAATAGATTTATTAAAAGTTTGGTGACGGCCAAATTCTACAACATTGTCTCTAATGTAATCGAAATTGCTGTCCCTTGTTAGTTTTATCAGCTTTTCATAGACATCCAGATATTCGTTGCTAGGCAATCTCTTGTCTGTGCTCAGAAAGGCATCTAACTTTTGTAACAGTTCATCTTCTGTTGGAGGTCTGGAATACTTGTTAAAAAAGTCAATTATGAGAGTCGTTAGACCTCTCAAAACTGGATTGTCGAAATACTCTGGTCTTACAAGTCCGATATTTTCCTCTAATGCCTGATTTTCAGCAAGAAGCCAAGCGACTATCATTTTCTGAATATCAAGTGTAAAACCATAAGTCTCTTGATTCTGTTTTTCACTTTTCATTTCCATGATTCTCCTCTTCCTTGACTAATTTGAATTTTCTTCCTTGATAGATTTTTCCATCAAGGAGTTTGCCTGTGCAAAGGTCATTCACATAGAGTTGACGGATGCACAAAAAATTTTCTCCATCTTCTGTTATGAAGATACCTTTAATTTGGTGTTTAGTTTGCATTTCTTTCTCCTTAAATTAATTTTATTTTCATCCTCCAATAAAAAAAGGAGGCTTTTTGAGAGCCTCCTTTTTAATATTTTTTTCATTTTTGCCATTACGGATAGATTACCGCAAATGGACTTTCATCGTTGGTTTGCGTATACTGATGGTTGTTGTCTCCCAGAAGTAAGAACATCCTCCAGGGTGAACAGCAATTTTTATGAATAATCCAGGTTAAATCAGGTTTCTTATACCTTAAGGTTTGTCTTTTCTTTTGTAAGGAAAGTAACAATTATCGCTAGTGAAATGGCGGCAATGAAAGTTACGGCTCGTGCAGTAATTGTATGAT
>DATKYB010000139.1 GCA_035528715.1 Nitrospinota bacterium
AATAGGATTTAAAAAAAGGGGACATTTGTATAAAGAATTTATGGATAGTGAGGGGCTTTTTAGGGATAATTATATATACTATTACGAATTACAATAAAAATATGTTTAAATTTAAATTACAACCCGTATTAAGATATAGAAAAAGGATCGAAGAGAAGTTTCAAATAGAATTGGGTAAGATAAAGATGCGCTATAAAGAGGAAAAGAAGAAATTATATCTTCTCGTGCAAAATAAAGATGAGTGTGAAAGAGAGATCTGTTCAAAATATCGAAAAGGAATTAAACTTTCTGATATTATTCTCTATTTTAATTTTATCGATAAGGTAAAGATGGATATTGATAGACAAGAATCGGTCTTAAAGGAGTTAAAAATGAAAATTGAAGAGAAGAGAAAGGAACTCCTTAAGGCCTCGAAAGAGAGGAAGATTATTGAGAAGTTAAGAGAGAAGAAGGAAAGAGAGTATTTAGAAGATTTAAATAGAAAAGAAAGAATATTTCTTGATGAAATCTCTACAAATCGATTTATAAGAGAAACTCTCACTAATACTCAATAGCGATGGAAGTAATGGAAGTAAAAGTGAAAAACAGTTCGTTTAAAGGTCATAAAAAGGCAGCAACATTTTTCTTTGCTTTAATTTTTGTTCTGCTATCATTTTTCCTGTCCCCTTTTCAAGGACTATCTCAACAAAAAGAAATCGCAAAAGATAAATATTCAAAAACTACTTTAGAAATATTAGAATCAATAGAAAAAGAAAGAATGGTATTGTTAAAAAAAGAAGAGGATATAAAGAAAGAGAAGAAAATTTTAAAAGATATAAAAGATGATGTTGATAAAAGAATAGCCAAACTAAAAACTTTAAGATTAGAACTAGAGGGTTTACTTGAGAAATTAGAGAAAAGGGACGAAGAAAAATTTAGACATTTAGTTAAAGTTTATGAGGGGATGCGTCCAGAAGAGGCAGGTCCTCTCATCTCTACTTTAAGAGAGGATATTGCTATTCGAATATTTTCAGGGATGAACAATAAGAAGGCTGCTAAGATCCTTCCTTTTATAGAGCCTGAAAAGGCTATCAAGATAAGCGAAGCCATGATAAAAAAGAGAAAAAAGTAATTCATGGTATTTTTTTCATTTTGCCCATCACTTAAAAAGGAATTTTTTGCCTTTTTCTTCATCAAAAATTAGCCAAAAAAAGAAATGCAAACCTTTATTTAGCTGAAAAATAATAAGTTATACTCTTTTCCAAAGATGGCATATTATTTGCTCAATTCTTAAAAAGAAAATTTTAAATAATTTTGCATTTAAATATTTATAAAGAGACGATCATGCTTAACATTCCTATATTATCGTCAGTTATTCCTTCAGTTAACAATACCATTGATAGTGGAGTAGACGGAGCTAAGGAAGAAAATAGCTCTTTCTTTCAAATCCTGCAGAATATAAATTCCGAGCAAGTTAAAAATATCAGTCAATTCATGAAAAAGGCTTCTGAAGAGAATTCTGGAGAGAATGAATATAATCTCCAAAAAGATGGTTTAGGCCAGAAAAACTTAATAGAAGTAATCTTTCAACAAAACCCTCTGATGTTAAAAGAACTTTTTAACTATCTTAAAGAAGGAGGAGATATAAGTTCTCCTATAAAAGGGTCAGAAGACAAAGAGGTTTTGAATTTAATAGAGGAAGTTTTTTTCCTTAACAGTGGATTAAAAGAGACAGAAATAACAGAACTAACAGATAAGATATTTAATGATTCAAAAGGTTTTTTAGGGAAAGAACAACACCTTGGAACTAAAGATCTTGTTGATTTGAAAGGAATTCAAGAGAATTTAGAAAAACTACTTATAAAAGAATCTTTTGTTTCAGTAGAAAATAGGAAAAACCAGGGAACAATTGAGAAGTCTTTACAAGAGTTAAAGATTGCAGACGAGAATATAAGACAAGAGATCACTAACTTTATGGAGAGAAAGGAGGGATTATCTCTAAAAGATTTATTGATAAGAATAGGAGTTTTATCTGACAAAGAAGAAATCAATTTACCCGTTAAAGAATTTTTTAATCAGAAAGATTCCATATTTTATAAAGAGGGCTTAGTTAAAATAGAAGAGCCGTCTCTAGGCAATAAGAGTGCTGGATTGATAGAAGATGCTTTGGATGGGAAAAAACAGATTTTCCAAAAAGAGCTTTTAGATAAAGGAAGTATTTATATTGAGCGAGATATTGAGATGGCTAAGAAACCCATTCAAGCCTTTGATCTCTTTGAAGGTAGACTAGATATAGATCCTAAAGCGATCTCAAGTATAAAAGAGATAATTTTTAAAGGAGCAGGGACTGGATTTGAGCAAGAGTTCCAAAATAATGATTTCTCCATGATTTCTGAACTAGAAATAAAAAGTGAGAGGATAGACCCTTTGAATTTACATCATAAAGATGTGGATCTTGGATTGTTACATAAGGAGGGTTCCTTGGGAGAGACCAAGGAAGCCCTTGGAAAGTTCGTGAACGAGGAAATAACCAACAAATCTCTATTCGATAATCAAATTTTAGATCAGATTATAGATAAGGTAAAAAAACCAATATTTAAAAATGGTATAAATGAAATTAAATTATCCCTCAAGCCCGAGTTTTTAGGTGAATTGAAAATAGAGATAAGCGTTGAGAAAAATGTTTTTAAGGCTGATATTACTGTAGAAAATCATTTTATAAAGGATGTACTGGATGGAAATCTCGAAAAATTAAAGCAGGCTCTCCATACTCATGGCTTAGAGATAAGAGAATTTAGTGTTTCGGTTGGACAAGACCATGACAAGCAGGCTACAAATCACAACGGTTCAAATAATAGTAAGGCCGCGTTTGATTTTCCAAAGGAAGAACTTGCGGAAGAGAAAAATAATATTCACTCAAATATGATTACACAGAACGGCCTCATCGATATAGTAGTATAAAAGGATAAAGAAAGGAGGGAAAAAGGTATGCAGATTGATTCCTTGTTCTCAACAATACCCGGTTCAGCAGATTTGTATAGCGAAGAAGTCAATATGGGCATGGGCAAGGATGATTTTTTGAAGCTTTTGATAGCCCAGCTAGAGAATCAAAATCCCCTCGAGCCTCAAGAGGCGACAGAATTTACTGCTCAACTCGCCCAATTTAGCAGCTTAGAAAAACTGATAAATATAAACGATGCTTTAAAGGAAATCGAACTGATTCAATCCTCAATTAATAATGCTCAGGCCGTAAGTTTTATTGGAAAGAATGTACTCTCTTTAGGAAATGAGATAACCATAACCAATGGAACTACACCGGATATCCAGTATGAATTAGCTCTAGATGCCTCTATAATAGAGATAGATATATTCGATTCTGCTTCAAATTTGCTCAGGACCCTATCAGTGGACTCACAAAAAGCTGGAAGACAGGCTGTTCCTTTTGATGGATTAGATAAAAACGGGATTCCTCTGCCAGATGGGGAATACTCATACCAGGTATCGGCTTCAAACCTTGAGGGTGGTTCAATCTCTGTTATTTCATACTCAACAGGAAAGGTTAAAGGGGTCTCTTTTGAGGATGGAACAGCGGTTTTATTGGTTGGAGAACATAAGGTTCCTGTAAGTTATTTTGTTGAAGTCTTTGATTGATAAAAAATATATAAAGAAAGGAGGGTAAGTAAATGTCTGTTTTTAGTGCGCTATATACAGGCGTTAGCGGCTTGAATGCCCAGTCAGCCAGGACTCAAGTTATTGGTAATAATATCGCAAACATAAGCACACATGGATTCAAGGCAAGCAGGGTGTGCTTTGAAGATATTCTCAGCCAGAGCTTATCAGGGGCTTCTTCTTCATCTCAGATTGGAAGAGGTACCTCACTGGCAGCTGTTACGAGAGACTTTTCTCAGGGCTCCTTAGAGACAACGAATGCTGCTACTGACATGGCAGTAGATGGTGATGGCTTTTTTATCGTGAATAATGGTTCAGGAGACTTCTATACAAGGGCAGGGCAGTTCAGCTTCGATGCAAACGGAAACCTTGTAAATCCACAGGGCATGGTCCTTCAGGGAGATGTCTATGTTAGTGGTTCACCATCAGGAATAAGGAGCGATTTGAGCTTTAATACAACCGCTTCTGCTCCCTCAACAACAAGCGAATTTTCCATAGGAGCAAACCTTGATTCAAGGGCAAGCGGTGCAACCAGCTTTAGCACCTCTTTGACGGTATTCGATGCACTTGGAACCGCTTTAACACTCACTCTTACCTTTACAAAGAGCTCATCCACGCCACCAGCAGGCACATCAGCTGAATGGTCGCTGGTACCGACCATCTCTGATACAAGTGCCACAGTTCAGGTAAATGGAGCGAGCAGTGCCACGGTAAGCTTTAATACAAGTGGAGCTCTCAATAGCCCTGCGACAGATCCTACAATCACAATTACAGGCCTATCTACTGGCGCAACGATTGGAAGCGGTGGAGACATCACCTTCGATTTAATCGGCAATTCATCTGGTAATGTCCTTACAGGTTATGCTTCTACCTCTGCGGTAAATGCCGTTTCTCAAAATGGCTATTCAACAGGGTCTCTCCTTAACATAAGTATATCCCAGTCCGGTTTAGTAAGTGGTCTCTTTACAAATGGCCAGAGCCAAAACCTTGCTCAGATCGTCTTGTCTAAATTTACAAACCCTTGGGGGCTTACAAGTGTCGGGGATAATCTCTACGCAGAATCTTATGCATCAGGTCAGCCCATCAGAGCCAATCCCGAACAGAGTGGTTTGGGAAGCATTACAGCTAATTCACTCGAGCTCTCTAATGTTGACCTTTCAAGGGAATTTGTAAATCTGATACAGACTCAAAGAGCCTTTCAAGCCAATTCCAAGATTATAATGGTTGGCGATGAACTGCTAGCAGACCTTGTGAATATAGTCAGATAATGAATAGAAGGGAGGAGATAATATCTCCTCCCTTTCTTTTCCTCTTTAATTCCCACAAAAGCGTCAAGATAGTGACAATCCTCCTTTTTTTTGACACAAAGAAAAATCCAATAAATCCAAATAAATCAACTACTAAGTGATTTTATAAAGAAATAAAGTCGAAATCTCGACTCTCTCCAATGTCAGAGGAGCTTTAATAGAGATGGTGAGAATCTCTGATAGAGATAACTCTTTTAGAAAGAATGAATTACAGATATTAAGAAAGGGCTTTTCAATAATTTATTGGCATAATAATTGCAAAAATGTAAAGAAAAAAATCTTTTTTGCCTCTGGAGACCTTTATGGACCTTGCAACAGTCATAGGAATTATTTCAGCATTCTCTCTGGTTATTTTAGCGATTATGTCTGGAGGAATGCTAATAATATTCATTAGTATTCCCTCTGCTATGATAGTTATTGGGGGAACCATGGGTGCAACACTGATTAATTACCCCCTCGGACAGGTTCTTGGGGTGATAAATGTTCTTAAAAAAGTTTTTTTTCATAAGGTTATCTCGCCAAAAGTAACCATACCTTTGATCGTTCAGTTTGCTTCAAAGGCAAGGAAGGATGGAATATTGGCCTTAGAGTCGATGGTAAAGGAGGTTAATGATTCATTCCTTCAAAAAGGGGTTCAACTGGCTGTGGATGGATTAGAACCGACCTCTATAAGGGAAATATTGGAAAAAGAGATAGACTTTCTTGAGGAAAGGCACCAGCTGGGTGCAGAAATTTTTACAACCATGGGGACCTTTGCTCCTGCATTGGGATTGATAGGAACCCTTATTGGTCTTGTTCAAATGTTACAGAGCATGGAGGACCCAAGTTCCATTGGACCTGCCATGGCCATTGCCCTTTTAACCACTTTTTACGGTGCGCTATTGGCTAATCTGGTTTTTCTTCCTATTGCCGGAAAATTGAGGACAAGAAGCCAAGAGGAGGTTTTAGCAAAAGATTTGGTAAGGGAGGGCATTCTGGCTATATCTTCGGGGGATAACCCAAGGATTGTAGAACAAAAACTCCATGCATTTTTAGCACCAAAGCTAAGGGAATCGAGCTTTGATAAAAAATAAGAAGGAATATCCATGGCAAGAAAGAGGAAAAGTTATGATGGCGGTGGAGGCTCATCTTTTACGGTTCTCTTTACGTCTTTAAGCGTTATCCTCCTTGCCTTTTTTATTTTACTTAACTCAATGGCGGTCATTGATAGACAAAAGGTGAGAAAGGCCTTAGGATCAATGCTGGGAAGTTTTGGAATATTATCTGGTGGATTTTTATTTGAAAGGGGGACAGGTTTATTGCCTTTTGCTTCACCAATAGTAAAAAAGGAGATGGACTTTCAAGATACTCTTTCTGATCTAGAAAAGTACTTGGTAGAATCAGGAATGGGTGATGATGCTTCCATTGAGCAAAGCAAACAAGGGGTCGTGATTACCATTGCTTCTAAGGTCATGTTCTCTTCAGGGAGTGCAGATGTAGATCCTAAGGCCTATAAGATTTTTGACAGGATTTCTAAACTCATTAAAGTGACCAAAAATCATGTCAGAATAGAGGGGCATACTGACAATGTGCCGATAAAGACAGATAAATTTCCTTCTAACTGGGAGCTATCTACTGCGAGGGCTGTAAGCGTCCTTCGATATATATTGAGCAAAGAAGACATATCGCCAGATCGCTTTTCTGCAGTCGGATATGGGGAATATTATCCATTAGTAAAGAACAATACTCTAGAAAATCGAGCAAAAAATAGAAGGGTGAATATTGTGTTTATTGGGGACATAGAAGAGGTGGAGAGTGGCAAGGAATAAGGTTGAGGGGAAAAAAATGGATAAGAATGCCTGGATGGTTACCTTTTCAGACCTCTTAACCCTCATGTTGACCTTTTTTGTTATGCTGTTGACCATGTCTTCAATGGATGTCAAGAAGATCAGAAGCGCCTTTGGTTTTTTTACAGGTATCCTTGGACCTCTAGAATTAGGGGCTAGCGGAGAGATTTCCAAGATAGTTATAATCCCCCCCTTAGACCTCCCGATAAATACCTCTTTATTTGAGGGAGGGATTCAGAGAAAAAATGAGTCAGAGATTGAACAGATAAAGGCAGGTCTCAAGGGTAAAGGTCTAGAAAAAAAGGTTAAGATCCGTTTAGAAAAAAGGGGTTTGGTTTTAACTTTTTCTGAAAACATATTATTTGAGCCAGGTTCAGCACAGGTAAACTCTTCTTCTATTTCTGTACTCAAGGATCTAAGCTCAGTTTTAAGGAATTCAGCCTTAGCTCTTAGAATAGAGGGGCATACTGACAATGTGCCTATTAAAACACCTTTATTTCAATCCAACTGGGAGTTATCCATAGCAAGGGCTATCAATATTTTAAAATATCTTGAAGAAACCGGAAAGATCCCCCCTGGAAGGCTTTCAGCAGCAGGGTATGGAGATTCTAAGCCCTTGCTTCCTAACAATACTGCGGGGAGAAGGGCAAGAAACAGAAGGGTAGAATTTGTCTTGTTCAGCAGATAATTCTATCCGTTTTTTTCAATAGAGGTTTCTTTAAAACTTTTTATTAGAGGAGAAATAAGATGGTTGCTGCAAAGGAAGAAAATATAGAAGAGGAGGTTTCTCAAAAGGGGGGCTCTTTCTTTAAGTGGGTTGTTCTTCTTATGCTCTTTTTTCTCATAGCCGGTTCAGGAGGATTCTTTGCATGGTATAAGTTTTTTAGAGAACCGACTCAGATAAAGGTTACCGAGAAAAAAGAGACAAAGAAAATCGAAGATACCCTCGGTATTATTTTTCCACTTGAGACCTTTATCGTAAATCTTTCAGAAGATACAGGGAAAAGGTATTTAAAGACAACCTTAGAACTAGAATTACCTGATCTGGGCTCGAAAGAAGAAGTAGAAAAAAGGAAAGCACAAATAAGGGATAATCTATTGGTCTTGCTTAGCAGTAAGTCTTTTAGTGATATCAATACAATTAAAGGAAAGTATAAGCTGAAGGATGAAATCATCACCAGATTAAATGCTATCCTAGTTAATGGAAAGGTTAAACAGGTATATTTTACAGAATTTGTCATTCAGTAAAAAATTAAGGGGAGAAGAATATGAGCCAGGTTTTAAGCCAAGATGAGGTTGATGCTCTACTTAAAGGTATATCTGATGGAGAAGTTGGAGCAGAAACAGATGAGCCTATTGATGAGTCAGGAATCACTTCTTATGACCTGACAAGGGGACGGGTCATCAGGGGAAGGATGCCTACCTTAGAGGTCATTAATCAGAGATTTGCAAGAGAATTTCGTACTTCCTTATCAAATATCCTTAGGAGAACAGTAGATATAAATGTTTTAGCAACAGAGACGATGAAATTCGAGGATTTCTTTAAAAGCCTTCCTGTGCCAACAAGTATTCATATTGTTCGTCTCGAGAATTTAAGGGGTACTGCTCTCGTTGTATTAGAATCCAGACTGGTCTTTACTATTATAGATGCGCTCTTTGGTGGAACAGGAGCAGGCACTACCAAGATTGAAGGAAAGGATTTTACCGCAATTGAAGACAAGGTAATGAAAAGAATCGTTCATAGATTAATAGAGGTTTTAGAAGAATCATGGAAAAATTTTCATAAGATAGGTATAAAATTTTTAAGATCTGAGATCAATCCGCAATTTGCCATTATCGTTCCTCCTACTGATGTCGTTGTAGTGATTTCCTTCGAGGTCGAGTTGGAACAGTCAACAGGTAATATCACATTATGCATTCCTTATTCAACAATAGAGCCAATAAAAGAGAAGCTATCCGCAGGATTTCAGAGTGACCAATTAGGGACGGATCAATCATGGTTATCACGGATTAAAGAACATCTGAAAAGAGTTCCAGCAAATATCACTGTAGAATTAGGAAGGTCAGAGATAAAGGGAAGGGAGCTTTTAAATCTTCAGGTTGGGGATGTAATCCAATTAGAAAAGGATTGTACAGATGAGTTGGACGTAAGGGTAGAAGAGAACCTTAAATTTAGAGGTTATCCCGGGATTTTAAAGGGAAATAAGGCTCTTCAAATATCATCAATTTTTATGGAAGGAGAAAATATAAAATGAGCGAAAAAGAAGTAAAAGAGAATTCTAAAAAGACAGAAGCTAAGGTCAACCAGCCAGAGCAGGAAGAGAAACAGAATGAGCCTAATAAGCCTGAAGCAGAAGCGAAAGAAGAAGGTGATATAAACTGGGAGGATGACAAGGAAGATATTCCAGAAGATTCAGGGCTTAAAGACTTAACCCAAGAGAAGGATAAAGAAGGCCTTTCTCATCTGGAAAAGAAAGGAACAGGAAATGAGAAGAGAAACCTCGATTTTATACTCGATATTCCATTACAGATTACTGTTGAATTGGGACGGACAAAAATGTTGATCAATGAGCTCTTGCAATTGGGCCAAGGTTCAATCGTAGAGTTAAATAAATTAGCAGGTGAGCCCATGGAAGTCTATGTTAATGACAAGTTAGTGGCCAGAGGAGAGGTAGTGGTAGTTAATGAGAAGTTTGCCATTCGCCTGACAGATATAGTCAGCCTCATGGAAAGGGTTGAAAATCTTAAATAGAAGTTTTTCAAAAGAGAGATATTTATATGAAAAGATTTTCCTTAATAATTTTTCCTGTTGTGTTTTTTTATATTTTGCATGGATATGGCTATGCACAAAAGCCTTCTAAAGTGGGATTAGAAACAAAAAATTATCTAAAAAATTTAAAAATCAATTCAAGTGAAAAAGATGTAAATGTAATTATAGAGTTCAGTAAAGATTTACATGTAACCGACAAAAAAATCAGACCTCATGAAAAATCATTATATATGGAATTGCCGAATCTCTATATCAATTCTTCAAAGCGTCTTTTTAAGGTTAATGATACACTGTTGTCACAAATCTTTATTTATCAAAAACCTCAGCCCCAACAGGGATTAGTATTTCATCTTTCCCTTTTGAAGAAAATAGATAGCGAAAAGGATGTTTCAGTATCAATTAGTAAAAACAAATTACTATTAAATATTAAAAGAACATCTACCGAAAAAAAAGTTTTAGGGAAAAAGGATAATGAAATTTTACCAAAGGAAACTGTTGCAGATAATATAAGAAACACAGAAGAGATAGATGAAACTATTATTAAAAATAAGGCTGATGAGACAAAGGGAAGTGCTGTAAAGGAAGCTTCAGTTTCAAAATTAGACGAGGTGGAATTAGTTGATAACCTAGAGGAGTTTTCAAAAGAATCAGAAAAAAAATTAATCGATTCAATTGTTACGAGCAAAGCGGATAGCGAAGAGAGGCTATTGGATGAGATTGGACTCAACAAAGAGAAATCGGTAAGCCCTCATAAGATTGAAGAAAATCCTGATATTGGGCTTCCGATTCTTTTTGAAAAGGGTAGAGAGAAAAGGGATGTAAAAAGAAGTGAGTATGAAAAAATAAGTACCAATCCTTTAGAGAGATTTCACGAAACAACACTTCCTAATATTTCTTCAACCGCTATAAGGGTCTTTATAGCCTTATCATTAATTCTGGCAGTAATATTAATCATCGGTTTTTTGTTTAAAAAATATTTACTTAAAAACAGTGGCCTTTTGTGGAACAAAAAGTTAGTCAAGGTTCTTTCATCAAGCTATATAGGAAATAAAAAGAGTATATCACTGGTTCAAGTAGGAAATGAAGTACTCGTCTTGGGTATATCCCCAAATAATATTTCAATGCTGACAAAGTTAGAAGATAAAGACCTTAGAGAAAAAATCACCGATAAGAAGAACAAAGGAAGCCTCTTTTCAAAAGAATTGAGTAAATATTATCGGCACTTTGATAGGGAAGATCAAAGGAATCGTATAGATAATATAGCTGGGAATATTAGAGAAAAAGTCAAAGGATACAAGAGGCTATAGAACTTTTGGAGAATGTTTCTGCATGAATAATAAAAAAATGAGGAAATATGCCTACGCCCTATTCATACTTTTGGCTTCTTTAATGTTTTTAATCAATACTGGTGTTGCATGGTCTAAACCTATCTCTCTTCCCTCTGTTAGTATTAATTTTGGAGAGGAAGGGGGTTCGGAAGAATTGGCTACCACGATTAAAATTGTTTTATTACTGACCGTATTATCTCTTGCTCCTTCTATTATTATCATGTTGACATCCTTTGCCAGAATTGTCATTGTTTTGGGTTTCCTTCGTCAAGCCATGGGTACGCAGCAGATGCCGCCAAATCATGTAATCATAGGATTATCTCTTTTTCTTACCTTTTTTATTATGTCACCGGTATGGCAAAAAATTAATACACAAGCCGTACAGCCCTATATGTCAAAAGAGATAACCCAGGGACAGGCATGGGAAGCTGCTATACAGCCTATAAGAGAG
>DATKYB010000140.1 GCA_035528715.1 Nitrospinota bacterium
TACCACTCTGCGTGATGGAAGCCAGGCAGAAGATATCTCATTTTCTGTAGAAGATAAAATAAGGATTGCCCAGAGACTGGATGACCTTGGAATTCATTACGTAGAGGGCGGTTGGCCCGGTTCAAATCCCAGAGACCAGCAGTTTTTTAAAGAAGCCATCCATTACCATTTTAAGAAAGCAAAGATAGTTTCGTTCGGGAGCACAGCACGGCCAGGAACTCTGCCTGAAAAGGATCACAACCTCAGGTCTTTGATCAGCTC
This sequence comes from Nitrospinota bacterium, assembly GCA_035528715.1. Lineage (NCBI taxonomy): Bacteria > Pseudomonadati > Nitrospinota > Nitrospinota bacterium. The sequence continues at coordinate 262 of DATKYB010000140.1, forward strand.
AAAAACACCCGCAGTCACTATTTTCGGAAAGGCCTGGGATATCCATGTGAGAGAAGCCCTGCGCATAGACCTGAGTGAAAATCTCCATCTCATTTCTCAATCTCTTGAGTTCATGAAGAATCACTTTTCTGAGGTTATGTTTGATGCTGAACACTTTTTTGATGGATATAAAGCCAATTACCAGTATGCGCTTGAAGTCCTGAAGAGGGCTCAGAATGCCGGTGTTGACAGCATCATACTCTGCGATACCAACGGGGGTACTCTCTGCCATGAACTGCAGGAGATCATCAAAGACGTAAAAAAACATATTCATGTCCCTCTTGGCATCCATACCCACAATGACAGTGACCTTGCTGTGGCTAATACCATTCTTGCAGTACAACTCGGCATTACCCAGGTACAGGGTACGATAAACGGTCTGGGGGAACGGTGTGGGAATGCCAACCTCTGTTCAATAATACCAGATCTGAAACTCAAGCTGAACATTGATTGCATACCTGCTGATAATTTAACAAAACTCTGTGATGCCTCCCGATTCGTTTACGAGCTTGCTAACATGCAGCCCTTGCGGCATCAACCTTTTGTCGGGAGTAGTGCTTTTGCTCACAAGGCAGGAGTACACGTGAGCGCAATCAAAAGAAAACCTGAAACATACGAACATATAAAACCCGAGCAGGTTGGCAATATTCAGAGAGTTCTCATATCGGACCTCGCAGGAAAGAGCAATATCCTTTATAAAGCTAAGGAATTCAACATTGACATATCCTCCAAAGACCCTGAGGTCCAGGAAATCCTGGACAATCTGAAGGAAATGGAAAATAAAGGATATCAATTTGAAGGGGCTGAAGCCTCCTTTGAGATTCTTATGAATGAAGCGCTGGGTAAAAAAAGGAAATATTTTAATCTGGTCGGTTTCCGCGTTATAAACGAAAAGAGGATGGATGAACAGCCGCTTTGCGAGGCTACGATCATGGTTGATGTTGGAGGAGAGGCAGAACATACTGCAGCTCTTGGTAACGGCCCTGTAAATGCCCTCGATAACGCGCTCAGGAAGGCACTGGAAAAATTCTATCCTCAGATCAAAGAGACTGAATTAATCGACTATAAAGTGAGGGTTTTAGACAGCGGTCAGGGTACCGCATCAAAAGTGCGGGTACTCATTGAAACAGGGGATAAGAAGGATAAATGGGGCACTGTGGGAGTTTCTGAGAATATTATAGAAGCGAGCTGGCAGGCATTAGTCGACAGTATCAGCTACAAATTATATAAGGATGAAAAGAAAAAGATAACGGCTAATACTTTATGAAAATCTCATCTTATTCTCATGAACAGTCCTTGATTATTTCACTGATTGTAATGCTGGTATTTATTTTTGCTGTGTATCATAATCCTTTTAAATATCAACAATATGTAGCACATTCCTTAAACTTAAATGTAATGTATGAAATCGAGGGTAACGTAAAGAATCCAGGTTTCTATTCTTATGACAAATGTATTTCGATATCAGATGCACTGGAAAGGGCAGGGTGGAATAAGAAAAATAGTGTTTTATTTCCCCGGGGATTGCTCCTTACCCTTGTATGCAATGGCAGCAAGATAATAGTAAATAGTGCTGCCAAAATTGGGTTATTAGAGCCGGAGAAGTTTATTCTCTTCTTTATCCCATTTGATCTCAATCGTGTGACTGAAAATCAGTTAAATGCTATTCCTGGGATCGGTGAGAAAATCTCCCAAAATATTGTTCAGTATCGGGAAAGTACAGGCATTTTTAAATCTTTAGATGAGATAAAAAATGTCAATGGTATTGGGGATGCGTTATACGGCAAAATAAAGAATTATTTTTATCTAAATGAGAAGGTTGCAGATAACGGGTAATAGATATTGACTATCATAGGGGGATACTGAATGGGCGCCAAAAAAAGGGTACAGAAAAAGAGTTTCGTTAAAAAAGATGTTGAAGAAATTGTTCCGTTCGGCAAGAAAGTTATAAATTTCTTCTCCAGCAATCTGAAGGAAAGCCTTGCTTTTCTCAGTATTCTTTTATTGATCTCCCTTTCTTTTTATTTATGGAATTTATACAGCTCAAGCCAGGAAAAGAAGGCTCGCGTCATGTTTAATGAGGCATTTAAATATTATTCTCTTTCAGTTGATAAAGGGAACCCCGGTGACTACCAGATGTCTTTAACAAAGTTTAATGATCTTGTGAGCAAATATCCAAGAACCTCTGTTGGCAGAAAATCCCTCTTTTATCTGGGCAACTGCTATTTCTGGATGAAAGATTTTATTAATGCAGAAAAGTATTACAGGCTTTTTCTTGACAATTCTTCCAAAAAAGAAATGGTGTTAAGAAAATTTGCCTATGAGGGATTAGGATATGCATCAGAGCAGGGTGGCAAATATGAGCAGGCATTAAATTTTTTTAAAAAAGTCTCAGAAGAAGACGGTAGTAATAACCCTGATGATTCAGTATTGATAAACCTTGCCCGTGTATATGAAGAATTAAACCAAAACGATAAGGCAATTGAAATGTATCAGAAGATTATAAAGGACTATCCTCAGTCGCAAAATGTAGCAATTGCAAAGGATAAGATATCTACATTAAAAATCCGTCATTAAATAGTATGTCTGATAAGATATATTATGTAAACT
>DATKYB010000141.1 GCA_035528715.1 Nitrospinota bacterium
ATAAGAACGAATCCTATACATAGCATCAAAGCGCCTATAGGTGGAAAAACAAGAAGAAAAATCAGACCAAAGAAAACATTAAAATAAATTCCAAGTCTAAGCATCATTCACCCCCTTTTTATAATTTTTTTATCCATCTGAAATTGTTCACCCCTGGCCACTCTGAATGATCATGGACCAACGGTCGATGATTTTTTCGGCACTTAAAGCGATTTGTCTTTGAACTCCTTTACTCCTTAAAAACATAAAATCTCTCTAAAAAGAGAGATTGACATCTTGGCCCTGCGTGGAATGAATTCCTTAACGGAATAGCAAAAAACTTTCAATCTTTAATGCCCCTCGGAAAGTATAAGGAAGGAGTTAAGTTAGAGTCAAGCAAAACCTGTTTAATTTTCAAATAATTACTTATAATAAAAAGGTATTTTTACATAAACTAGGAGTAGATAAAAATGAGAGGAAAAAATACAGCTATAATTCTTGGAGCGGGAAGTTCGGCTTGTTATGAAGATGGAGTTTGTCGAATTCCGGCTCAGGATGATATTCTAAATAGCCTCGTTTATCCAAAAATATCAACATCATCTGGATACGGAGCTCCGACATTTGTTAATACACACGGAATGACTCATTCATATCCTTTAGCACAATATTTACATATCAAATTTAACATTCCTCAAAAAGATGGAGGGGAAGCCACAACATTTTGGGAGGAACTCGTAAAAACAAGAAATCTATCACTTGAATCCTTATATGACGAGCTTGAGATCGATAAATCTGAAGATGGGCATTATGCATGTCAAGATTTTAAAGCCATCCTACGCACTAAAATAGCAAACGCACCGGGCGATAGATCATCCGAAAAAGTATGTAAATATCATCGTAAATTAATAAAAGCTTTAGAGCCTGGCGATTACATCATTGACTTCAATTGGGATACTGTAGCTGACGATGCATTATTATATGAGAGTCCTTATTGGTTTCCTATAACAGGATACGGTGTTCCAGCTTTTGGATGGCAAGGGGAATTTAATAATAAACATTTCCCAGTAAAGTCCCTTATAGAGCTATATCATATTCACGGTTCCGTTGCTTTGTATGAGCCTTTAGACCCATCATTAAGAGATAAATATAAGAAACTTATGGTCATTGGCCCAAGAGGATACAGCACAATAAATGTATTAACCGATTTAATGGGAATTACACCAGAAAAAATTGCAGAAGCCCGAAAAAGCGGAAAGCAACCAACACCAAAAAGGAAGACTACCGAGCAGGAAGATGTTTTTGTTGAACTAGGTTATCTTTGGATTCCAGATAAAAATATTTGGCTCCAGCCCATATTCATTCCTCCAAGTAAGACAAAACCAGAGTATAAGAATTGGTATGCGAGTCTCCTTAGAAAAAAGATTCATAGTAGGATTCCATTTACAGAACAATTCATAATAGCTGGCTATAGCTTTCCTCCTGCTGATTTTGATCATCTCCGGCATTTTTTTATAACTGAAATTATACCGGAAGATACGAGGTTCATATGCATAAATCTAGAAAATAATAACGAAAATTATAGAAAAAGAGTAAGAACTCTATTTCCTAAATGGAATATAGATTTCTCAATTTTTGATTTTAAGCAATTCTGTAATTCGATTTAATAAAGTAGAACGTTGCTTAAGCTATAGCATTTTATCTCTTAAGAGACGGTCTTTATACACCCAGAAAAACCTTTTTAATATTCTCATTTTTAACAAGATTTTCTTTTTCTCCTTCAATGGCAATTTTTCCTATTTCAAAAATATATCCTCTGTGACATATCTCAAGAGCCTTGAAGGCATTTTGTTCAACAAGAAGGATAGAGGTCCCATCCTTGTTTATATCGACTAACTTTTCAAAAACCCCCTCTACATAATTTGGGGAAAGCCCTAAAGATGGTTCATCTAAAAGAAGAAGCGCGGGTTTAAGCATTAGCGCCCTTCCGATGGCCAGCATCTGCTGTTCACCGCTGGAAAGAGTGCCTGCTTTTTGCTTTTTTCTCTCCCTGAGGATAGGGAATAAATGAAAGACTTTTTCTAATCTGCCCTGGAGTTCTGGACTTTTTCCTCTGGATAAGGTGAACGCCCCCATCTCAAGGTTCTCAAGAACCGTCATCGTCGTAAATACTCTTCTGCCTTCAGGGACAAGACAAAGACCCTTTTTTACCAATCTATCAGGAGTCAATCCATTAATGCTTTTATCTTGGAAACATATCTTTCCCTTTCTTATAGGGACAAGTCCGCAAATAGCTTTTAGGGCGGTTGATTTGCCAGCGCCATTAGGCCCCAAAAGAGAGACAATTTCTCCCTTATTTACAGAAAAGGACACATCCTCTAATGCTCCTACTGTTCCGTAATAGACAGAGAGGTTTTTTACTTCAAGGATTTTGCTCATACTCTTCTTTTTCCTAGATAGGCGTTTAAGACCTCTTCATTATTTCTCACTTCTTCAGGCTTTCCCTCGGCAATCTTTTTTCCGTAATTAAGGACAATGACCTTCTCAGCAACCCCCATCACTGAATTCATATCATGCTCAATAAAAAGAATGGTTTTACCTCGTTCCTTGAGATTCCTTATGAGATTGAGCATAGTTCTTTTTGTCTCAGGGAAAAGACCGGCAAAAGGTTCATCCAGAAGGAAAAGCGCTGGCTCAAGGGCCAGGATTCTGGCTAACTCTAAGAGTTTTCTCTGGCCGTGGGAGAGATGCTCAGCCAATACATTCCTTTTTTCAATTAAGCCTGTAAACTTTAAAATCTCTTCTGCTTTAAGAATATTTTGTTTCTCCTCTTTT
>DATKYB010000142.1 GCA_035528715.1 Nitrospinota bacterium
AACATTATAAGAGGACATAACTCCCCTGATTGCTATTTAGGCCATATTGGGGGAGACGATTTTGTATTTATCGTCCCTCCTCATCTTGCAGATGATACCTGTAAACAGATTATCAAGAATTTTGAACTAATTATACCTACCTTTTATGACGAAGAGGATAGGATAAGAGGATATATCGATTCAATAGACCGTCAAAAAAATAGACTCCGTTTTCCTATAATGACGATATCGATTGCTGTGGTTTCAAATGAAAAGAAGAAGATAAAGCATTACGGAGAAATCAGCGAAATTGCTTCACGATTGAAAAAACATGCGAAAAGCCTGAAAGGAAGTAACTATGTCAAAGATAGGAGAAAATAGTTAATCTTTTTTCTCTTTCTCTTTCTTTTCATCTATCTCTGAAGTTACTTTTATCTCGTTTTCCACCTCTTTAGTGGACTTTCTGAAGTTTCTGATTCCCTTTCCCAAACCGCTTCCTATCTCTGGGAGCTTTCCTGCTCCAAAGATAATAAGGATAATTATCAGGATGATTATTAATTCTGGCATCCCAAGACCACCGATCATTATATTCTCCTCCTAAAATATCTTTAAATTTCTTAAAAGCAACCTAACTGACAGCCGATAATCTTAATATCGAGTCTGTTGGCAACCTTACCAATCTCTTCTACATCTGCCCCTGTTTCCTCAGCAATCTTAAAAGCCCTGGAACAGGAGAGTTTCCCATTCTCCAAGGCCTCTTTTACCTTCTCTTCCAAGCCCTCTGTCACTGCTTTCATCCCCTCATAAAATTTAACCCTTTTCAATATATCATAATAAAGCAATAAGTCAAATGATAATTTGTTGTTACTGGTCATATCAAATGAGAAAAATGGTCAGATCAAGTGAGAAAAAAGAGGGAAGTAGCGGGAATTCTCCGGAATACTTGAATTATAAGGATTTGTAGAGAAAATTATGAGGAGATTTAGAAAAGGCGTCAAATAAAAGTTTATCAAATCAAATGGCAAAAATTATCAAATCAAATGGCAAAAGTGACTGGGTGGTTTTCCTTGTAGTTGGCGGTTAAATTTCCAAAATACTATTACTGTTCGAAACATATAACCAAGATGCAATGGCCAGTATAAGGCGCGGCGGCTTTTTGCCGTGGCCCTTAATGCTGATGTTATGTTTTTGTAGTAAACAACCTACGATTTTTTAGCTTCTTTTGAAGGTGTATCTGGATCAACAGGCAAATTTATATATCTATAGGTTACATTACCTTTCTCTTTTTTGTCGAAATAATTTCTAATAATATCTTATTCTTGTCCAGTATAAAGCTCAAAAGTAACTTCCCTCGAAGTCATTACTACAGTGCCCTGCAAAATTCTTTCTTCGTTTGGTACTTCATTGAATACCCGATGGGCCTGCTGAATACCTAAATCGAATATCCGTTCATATGGAATATCTGTATCGGACATAAGAGGTAGATCAGTAGCAAAGATTATAGCGACCCTATCTCTGCCGGTTGCCTGCTGGTTATCAATTTCAACTCTAATCCTTGATGGATTTAAAGAGTCTCTTGCCGGCACTCTTTCTATATCTGCCACAGTCCATTCACCCCTAATAATCCCTTCAAGTTGATCAAGGCGATGATTTATTCTTTCTCTGTCTTCACCGTTTGGCATTGATACCTCCTAGTCATTTTAAGTATCCAAACATAACAATTAATAGACGAGGTTCTTTATTAAAGCATTTTTAATATTATCTCGAAAAAAGTTGAAATAGTCAAGTCAGTTAATAATGAAGATTTGGAATCTTAAAAATTCTTGATCAGGAGCTTTTTGCGGGTTTTTGCAATGGAAAGTATAAAAAAGCCCGGTGGCAAAAATTATCAAATCAAATGGCAAAAGTGGCTGGATGGCCGGCTTTCCCTGTAGTCGGCCCTCAAAAGTTCTTGATTGGGGCCTCTTAAGTTCTCAAGGGAGATTGCCGATAAGGTAAAAAAATCTAAATTTTTTAATTTAAAGGTTATTTTCCAAATGGAAAAGATAGAACAGAAAGAGAGACGTCGAGCACCAAGAACAGTTTTGGGATCTGCTCTTGTTGATTTGTATTCACACGAGAAGCCATCTATAGCAGAACTTCGAGGAAAAATCTGTGATATTTCTCGTGTAGGAATAAAATTTAGTTCCAACAAATCCTATATAGAAGAATCGATAATTGATTTAGATCTTTTATTACCGAACTTTATTCAATTTGCCAATATTTTTGGTAGAGTAGTACGCTGTGAACAGAAAGATAATGCTGAGTTCTACACTGCTGTAGAATTTGAAGAAGATTTGTACCGACAATTTCTCGTAGAAAATTACATAAGAATTATGAAATTGTGGGATGAGCAATTCAATAGACTATAAAGATAAAGGATAAAAAAGGAGTTTAAGGGGTGAAGATTGAATCTATTATGACCTCTAAAGTGGTCACGGTAAAAATGGATGATTCTTTACGGCATACCAGAAGCCTCTTTAATAAGTATAAGTTTCATCATCTTCTGGTTGTTGAGGGCAGAAAACTTGTTGGTATTGTATCTGACAGAGATCTGCTTAGAGAGTTAAGCCCCTTTTTGGGTAAGATTTCTAGTCAGCCACGTGACTTGGCTATATTCAATAAGAGGGTTCATCAGATTATGAGTCATAAGCCTATAACAGTGAAAAAGGAAGAAGAAGCGAAAGATTCCTGTCGTTTATTACTTGAACACAACATATCCTGTCTGCCAGTTATTGATTCTCAGGGTAATGTTGAAGGGATTGTAACCTGGAGAGATATATTTAATGTCTTACTTGGAGAAAAAAAATAAATTCTTTGACCTAAATGTAATTTGTCAGATAGTACGCAAAAAAATGGCTGGTTGATGTAGTTTATCAAATCAAATGGCAAAAGTGGCTGGCTGGCCAGGATTTCCTTGTAGTCGGCGTTGAAAACTCTCGAATGAGAGCAAATCAAGTGGTAGAAATAGAGTTGAAATATTACCTGTGTTGCTGGCGACCGAAATCTTCTTTAAAAATCCGAAGTCGCCGGATTCTCGGGCCCGATGAGATATGATTCTTAAAATATTAATTAATTTTTAAATACGGTTTAAACTTTTCTTGA
>DATKYB010000143.1 GCA_035528715.1 Nitrospinota bacterium
CGAAATTTACGTGTTTCGTGCCAAAACTGGGAGTTTGGTTGCTTTAAGCTCCTTGTTTTAAGGGACAGGGTAATGGTAGAGGTAGTTTTGCAATCCTCAAATCCAAAAATTAGCCCATTTATGGATGGGCACTAGCTAACAATTGTCAAAAAAAGACCCTTTACCTTTACCAAAACGAGGCCGTGCTGATGCGGGCGTTATGGCCAAAGCAAAAAAGGGTGACTTTTTTGTGAGGAGAGGTGGTTTTTCCTTGACCTGCCCTTTAATGGGTAACCCCTTTACCCTTTATTGTCCCCTTTATTACTACTCACCGAGGCCATTATTTATAAGGCAGCGACTTCGCTTTCTGTCAAACTCAAATACCGAATTATCTCATTATCTCTCTGCTGTATCTCAAGCAAAATTGGCTCTGACATAGCCTTGTATTCTGAAGGGCTGTGAACTTTTCTCGCTTTTTCTAAAATGATCTCTAAATTCCTTACAGCTTCTTTGGCCTTTTCTAACTGTTCGTCATTCTTTATCATTGATTGTTACCTCCACAATACCACGTGATTCAAAATCACGCGTCATTTGATAAGTCTCAAGCCATAAATCAATAGCTTCCTCGCCAATTGATGACTTGGTCCAGAATATGTCTGCATTAAATGCAATCCGACCCTGTACATAATCAAACACCCCCTTCACTTGGGGAGGATTCGCATCCACATCAAAATCACCCCTCATTATTAAGAGCAAGTCTATATCCTGGGGAAATTCTTTGTTCGAGATAAAGCTTCCCCAAATAATCACTCGTTCTAGTTTACCTGTTGATTTTGCAAGCTCGATTATATTCTCTAAATTCCCAATCAATAATTTCCGCTTAGCAGAGCCGGTACCAAAAACTTCCCTTACTTCATGCAAGGTTACCTCATATAATCCCTTCGGTAGATTGCCATCCTTCTGAAATTCTGGAATCATAACCTATTTCTCAATATTCTGACTTCAGCCTCGATTTTATCAAAAGCCTGTGACCAATTACTATACAGAAAAACCTCTGCATAGACCAATATTATTTTACAGAATTTTTTGGTATCTTGGTTACTAAAATCAGTTTTCAGGTCGATTGTCAATAGATTGAGGTTTGGCTTGAATCATTTGGTGAGAGGGGTGGTTGTATAAAGAAGGAAAGCTTTAGGCTGCAAATTCAGACCAACATCAACTTTTAAATTTCAAAATTTTAAACAATTTCTGCACGATGTCCCCATTTACTCACTTTCTTCGGCTACTACTTCCATCTCTAATTCAATGGGAAAGCGCTGGAAGGTCCTTTTCTCCGCCGTGGAATTCATTGATTCGAAACTCCTTACAATACTCCTCCTATCTCAACTTCCCCTCCGACCGATCTTTCCTACATTAGGCATAGGGTAGCAAAGCATACCTTCAACTGAGCTTACTTCCTCTTTGATCTGTAAGATCTCATCGATATTCTCTAGAAACACGTCTACCATATGGGGATCAAAATGCTCTCCGCGCTCTTGCTTGATGATATCTATGGCCTTCTCCACTGAAAAAGGATCCTTGTAGGGGCTTTTGAGGTAAGGGCGTCAAAGACATCTGCGAGGCCTACGATTCTTCCCACTAGAGGGATATTCTCACCAGCGAGCCCTTGCGGGTACCCTTTGCCGTTCCATTTCTCGTGGTGGGAAACGGCGATCTCCTCTGCAACCTGGAGTATTTCCGACTTTGAATACGCCAAGAGATTCGCCCCTATAGTTGAGTGAGTCTTCATGATTTCGAACTCTTCATCGGTTAATTTGCCCGGCTTCATCAGTATGCTATCTGGAATCTCGATTTTTCCCACATCGTGCATGGGAGACGCATATAAGATATTTTGAACCTCATTCGCCGATAACCCAATTTTTTCGGCGATCAAAGAGCTGTAGCGGCCCATGCGCATGATGTGATCTCCTGTGTCTTCATATTTCTTTTTTTCATCGTATTATGATACAAAATCGTGTTCGGTTTTTTTTACTTATAACCTAATATGTTTAGATAAGAGAGTTTAGCTCCTTATAAGAGATGGATAAATGGAGATAACGGGTGTTCAATCCAACAAGATATGTGTGAGGTAATATCACCAGATTTTACTAAAAATTGAAAGAAAAAGTGCTCTTAGTGTTAGGCTGCGCATCAGATAGTGGGGAATGCTTATTTTTTACCTGAAAAAATACTTTGTTTTCTATATAAAACAAAAATGATATTTTTTGTTTTTCCTGAATTCAAGGTTTAAAAAAATAAAGTGAAATGGAAGTTGATTCAGGTATGTTATGATGTGAATGATATCGGAACCTTCAGTCGGGAGAAGAAGGCAATCCTTATAGGATTGCAAAAGTTGGGGCTTAATAATGGGACAATATTATCCAATTATGAAAAACGAGTGGAACAAATTGGAAAATATACATTGAACATCATTCCGGCTTGGGAGTGGTTGTTAAAGTCAGAGATATGATAGTTGCTATCTCTGAGAAGCCTTGAGGATCACTGACTGCCATGTCTGCCAGGATCTTTCTGTCTAATGCAATATCTGCCTTTTTCATTCCCATGATAAGTTTGCTGTAGGAGAGCCCATTCTCTCTGGCAGCTGCATTAATCCTG
>DATKYB010000144.1 GCA_035528715.1 Nitrospinota bacterium
CGTTTTTTATTAACTGACCGATTTTATAAAAATCATCCTTTTCAAAAAGGGCTTTTACAACAGTAGTCCTGAACTCATAATCCAATCCTGAATCCATAATTAATCTGATACTGTCAAGAATCTTTTTTATATCTATCTTTCTTTTTATTACTTGATGGTATTTATCCAAAGATGTCTTTATATCCATCGCAATATAATCTACGGATTTTAACTCAATTATCTTTTTGAGCCTTGACGGGAAACTCCCATTGGTATCAAGCTTCACCAAATACCCCAATCTCTTTATCGCCGATAAAAAAGCACTTAAATCACCTTGTAGAAGAGGTTCTCCGCCAGTTATGGTCACAGCGTTAAGCTTTCCCTTCCGTCTACCTAAAAATGACAATATCTCATCCTCTTTTAATCCAATGTTGGCTGACTTTTTGGGGTCTACTAGTTCTGGGTTATGGCAGTAAGGGCATCTAAAATTACATCCCTGAGTAAAGACAATTGCACAAATTTTATCTGGATAATCGATTAGGGAAAACCTTTGAAATCCCCCTATAATCATACCTCAAACCTTAAACATCTTTCTTTCTTGAAACTCCTCTTGTTTTCCCCTGTTCCACTGTTTTAAAGGCCTGAGATAACCGACCACCCGGGAATACACCTCACATTCTGTTCCACATTTGGGGCATACACTCTGCTCTCCGTTTAAATATCCATGAACAGGGCAGACACTAAACGTAGGGGAAAAGGTAAAATAAGGAAGATGATACTTTTCGCATATTGTGCGTACCATGGATTTAACGCTCCCAGAGTTGGAAATCCTCTCACCTACATAGATATGAAATACCGTTCCTCCTGTATATTTTTGTTGGATGCTATCCTGCAAATCCAAGGCATCGAAAACATCATCGGTGAAGTCAACTGGCAGATGGGTAGAATTGGTATAGAAACATTGATCTCTCTCTACATTGCCTGCAGATATTATATCAGGATATTTTTCCTTATCAATCTTTGCCAGACTATACGAGGTTCCCTCTGCAGGAGTAGCTTCAAGGTTATAATTATTTCCCGTTTCCCTTTGAAAATCTATTAAGATCTCCCGCATGAAATCTAAAACATTTATAGCAAATTCCTTCCCCTCTCTATCACCAATAGTTTTACCAAGAAAGTTTTTGCAGGCCTCATTCATTCCAACAAGCCCGATAGTTGAAAAATGATTCTTCCAATACTCATTAAACCGCTTCTTTACATTTCTTAAATAATATTTGATGTAAGGGTAAAGGCCCCCGTCTGTGAATCTCTCCAGAATTTTTCTCTTTATCTCTAAACTCTCTTTAGCCAGGATCATCAAATCTTTAAGTCTGCTAAAAAATTCATTCTCACTGGCACAAAGATACCCTATTCGCGACATATTAATTGTTACAACACCAATCGAGCCGGTCAAAGGGTTTGAACCAAAAAGTCCTCCTCCTCTCTTTTCTAATTCACGATTATCTATTCTCAATCTGCAACACATACTTCTCGCGTCCTCTGGGTTCATATCTGAATTTACAAAATTAGAAAAATAAGGAATCCCATACTTGGCCGTCATCTCCCACAGATTACTCAGAACAGGATTCTCCCAATCAAATTCCTTGGTAATATTGTATGTCGGGATGGGAAAAGTAAAAACTCTTCCTCCAGCATCTCCCTCTGCCATAACCTCTAAAAAAGCCTTGTTAAATAGGTCTATTTCTTCCTGAAAATCCCTATAGGTAACATCCTGTGCCTCTCCTCCAATAATAACACCCTGATCTGCATAGTATTCAGGTACAGTAAGGTCCAGTGTAACATTCGTAAAAGGGGTCTGAAATCCAACCCTTGTGGGCACATTAATATTAAAAATAAACTCCTGCAGGGCCTGCTTTATCCCAATATAGTTTAACCTGTCAAATCGTATGAAAGGTGCTAACAGAGTGTCAAAATTAGAGAATGCCTGAGCACCTGCCGCCTCTCCTTGAAGCGTATAAAAGAAATTTACGATCTGTCCCAATGCACTCCTAAGGTGTCTGGCAGGCCCGCTTTCTACTTTCCCCCATACCCCTCTGAATCCTTCTACCAACAAGTCATACAGGTCCCAAC
>DATKYB010000145.1 GCA_035528715.1 Nitrospinota bacterium
GGGAAAACCTCTTGGAAAATCTTGTATTATACCAATAGATCAAAAACCTGGGATATTTGTAGCGGATATTGTTAGAGTTAGACCAAATATAAAAGAATTCGATAGAGAATATCTTGTTTTTGCAATTAATTCATTCATAGCACAATTACAATTTTCAAGTTTAACAAAGGGAACAACTAGACCTAGGGTAAATTTAAAACAGATGAGAGAAATAAATATTCCAATAGCTCCTTTTGAGGAACAAAAGCACATTGTAGAAAAAATTAAAAAAATTCTAAGTTTTATTGATTCTATAGATAAATCCGTCCATTCTGCGATAGCCCATTCCGAAGAACTAACCCAATCTATTCTTGCCAAAGCATTCAGAGGTGAATTAGTCGAACAAGATCCAAATGATGAACCAGCCGCCATACTTTTAGAAAAGATTGCAAAAAAGAAGAGTACATCTTCAAAATAATGTAAGATTTTATAACATATACTTGACAGATTTTATGACATATGTTATATTTATAATAACTTCAAAAGGAGTTAAAAATGGTCACCTTTTATAATAAATTAGGTGCAAAAATTAAAACTCTAAGGGAACAAGTGGGATTTTCTCAAGAGCGGTTGGCGGATTTGTTGAAAATCGGCAGAGCTTCTCTTTCCCTGATTGAGAATGGAGAACGAAAGATAACTGCTGAAGAGATAGCAAAGCTTTCTAAGATATTTAATATTAGCTCAGATATTTTGCTCGACCTAAAAAGAGACATAAAGGTGGTCTTAGACAAAAAGGAAAAGGAGTTCGCTAAAACAAGACAAGAAATACGTATTAGTGTTCCTCAGAAGAACTTGAAAAAGTTTAAAGAAGTTTTTCTATATATTCTTAATAAAGTTGGCTCAAAGCCAAACATAGGGGAATCAGTGTTGTATAAGCTTCTTTATTTTATCGATTTTAATTATTATGAAAAATATGAAGAACAATTGATAGGGGCAACATATATTAAGAATAATTACGGGCCTACCCCAAAAGAATTCATTAAGATAGTTGAAGACATGGTGAATAGAAAAGAACTGATGTGGATAGATGACAAATATTTTCAATATCCACAAAGAAAATGTCTGCCTTTAAAACAACCTGATTTGACCAAATTGAAAGCAAATGAAATAAAAATGATTGACGATGTCCTCGTAAAGCTCTCTGATATGAACGCAACGCAGATAAGCGAATATTCACACAACGATGTTCCATGGTTGACTGCAGAAGACGGTGGAATAATAGATTACGAATCTGTTTTTTACCGAACTCCGATTTACTCTGTGAGATCATATGAAGAAGATATTCAATGAAGTTAAATCCCTCCCTGAATTTGAAAAAGACCTAAAGAAACTCACCAAAAAATTTCGCACTCTCAAGGAAGATTTAGAGATATTTATAGAAAAACAGCTTAATCTATTTCATAAATTAGATATAGATAATAAAGGTGTAGTTCAAATTTCAGACCTTGGGATAATATATCCTAAAGTTTATAAGGCACGAAAATTTGCGTGTAGGTTTTTGAAAGGAAAAGGTTCGGCAAGCGGGATTAGGGTAATATATGCATATTTTGAAAAAGAAGATCGTATAGAACTTATGGAGATTTATTATAAAGGTGATAAAGAGAATGAGAATAGAGATAGAATATTGAAATATTATTCTTAATTTGCAGTAGAAAAAAGAGGATGAAAATGTCAAGGAAAGAAAAAGTAAATATTTTTTTATTTAAACCCACCAAATTTCCCCCATCAAGTTAGCTCCCCAGCTATTGACAAATTTGATGTTTTTTTGATTTCCCCTTTCGATTTTCAGGTGTTTGGCAAGCAAGCGAGGAATAAAGAAGGAACTGTTTGAAGCCGAAAGCAAGTTTGTTGCTTCTCGAAGCGAGCAAAGGCAAATACCGTTTAAGAAAATCGAGGGGGTGTCCTTTTTTCGTCTCTTTTTTGGACAAGCAAAAAAGGGACAGATTAACACTACTCCTCTGTTCAAAATTTTGACAAATAATTAGATATTATGTCAATATTTTGACAATTATTGAGACCCTTCTCATCCACTCACATTTTTTCAATGTCAATATCTCTCTATAAATCAATTGCTTAATTTTATTTTTCCATTTTTTTTGAATGGGTCTTGATTGGTATAAAAATTGCTCTATATTAGATAGTGGATACCTGACTCAAATAAACATTTAAACATATTATAGAAGGAGGGAAGAGAGATGAAGGTTAGAAAGGTGAAAGAGTCCATCAGGAAGTTAGGTAAAAAATCAGATGGGCGAATGGCAGAATTTAGCTTTTATGCTCCAGAGGCAACAGAGGTTTATCTTGCAGGTGAATTCAATAACTGGGATACACACGCACTTCCTATGAAGAAGAACAGGGATGGCACCTGGGAAAAAAGGATCAAACTATCTTCTGGCTGTCACGAATACAAACTGATTATGGATGGCTTTTGGGTTCAGGATATACCAGAAGCTAACGGCGTTCCCAATCCATTCGGTACACTAAATAACATTATTGTGGTTGAGTAGAGACCTCCCCATTTCCCACTCTCGTTACTTATAAGGTTTTATTGCCTCATTCTCCCTGATGATTTAACCAAAAGACTTCTTGCTATGTTTTTTAGCTTGTTATGGCGAAGCCATGATGCTTGCGTATTAACATTTATCGAAAGGGGGTGAAATCGTGCAGGCTTTAGTGATGATCATGGCAGGAGGGAAAGGGACAAGGCTTTATCCCTTAAGCAAGGAGAGATGCAAACCTACCATGCCTATTGGCGGCAGGTACAGGCTCATCGATTTTGTCCTGAGCAATTTTACAAATTCTGGATTCTATCAAATTAAGGTATTAACCCAATTCATGTCAGACTCACTCAACCGACACATCTTTCTGGGATGGAGAATGAGCAGTCAATTAGAACATTTTGTAGACATCGTCCCTCCCCAGATGCGTATGGGAGAGTCGTGGTATCTTGGAACAGCAGATGCCATCTATCAAAATATCAACATTATAAAGAACGAGAATCCTGACTATATCTTTGTCTTTGGAGGGGATCACGTTTATAAAATGGATGTGAGGCAGATGCTGGATTATCATATCGAGAAGGGTGCTGATCTTACTATTTCTGCGGTACCCATTCCACTTCATAAGGCAAGTGAAATGGGAGTGATTGAGACTGACCCCTACGGTCAAATAACAGGCTTCATTGAGAAACCCAAAAACCCCAAGCCAATGCATAAGAGGGAGGATATGGCCTTGGTCTCCATGGGGAATTATATCTTCAGCAAAGAAGTGCTTCTCGAAGTGCTTAACCGGGATCATATTTACGAAGATTCAGCTCATGATTTTGGTCACAATATTATACCCAAGATGATTGGAGAGTATCATATCTATGCATACGATTTTACGAAAAACCACTGGTCTGGGATGGAAGAAAAGGAGCGGGGATACTGGTGTGATATAGGGACAATCGACGCATACTGGAAAACAAATATGGATCTTTGCAGCGTGACCCCAAGATTCAATCTGTATAATCAAAAGTGGCCGATAAGAACAGCTTCAAACCACAATCCACCATCGAAATTTGTCTTTGCCAATGAGCGAGAGAAAAGGGTTGGTCGGGCAACGGACAGCCTTGTCTCTGAAGGATGTATCATCAGTGGTGGATATGTTAATAGAAGCGTGCTTTCTCCAGGTGTCAGGATAAACAGTTATGCCTCTGTAACAGATTCTGTTTTGATGGAGGGTGTGAAAATTGGGAGATACTGTAAGATAAGAAAGGCTATCATTGATAAGGATGTCAATATTCCCTCTCATACAATTATAGGATATGCCCCCGAATATGATAAAAAGCACTACCATGTAACCGAATCAGGGATAACAGTTGTTACCAAGAGAGTAGAGATCGAAGTAACCGAATCAGGGATAGCTGTTGTTACCAAGCAGGAAAAACCCATCCTTAGAATCAAAAAGTCTATACCCACTCCCAGATGAATACCTGAAGAAACCCTCTACCCCTAAGAGCCCCGTGTGTAAGGATTCAAATTCTTTTTTAATGATGTCATGAAATTGTGATAGAGAATATCACGAACCCCCTTCAGATTTTTTTTTGAAATTTTTCCGCAAGGAAAAATCTTGGGGTGCCCTTCTTTGTTAGCTTTGCCTTCTAAAGAGAGGAAAGTTATATCAACCACACCTAAAATCAAACCCTGCTGGATGAATGAAAAAGTTTCTTTTTTTTCAAAAATTATTTTGATTTAAATGGATAATAATGGATAATAATGGATAATAATGGCATTATACTCATATCTTTAGAAAAAAAATTACTTTGTTCTGGAGAATAAAAATGAGTTCTTATAAGATTTTAAAGGATAAAGAGGGAAACGACGTTATCTATATTACTGAAAAGGGCATTCCTCTGCTGAAAAACCCTATACTCAATAAGGGAAGCGCCTTTTCAAGGGCGGAGAGGGAGAAATTTGAGCTTGCAGGATTTCTTCCTCCGTATATCTCCAACATGGAGGAACAGCTGTTAAGGGTAAAAGAAAATTACAAAAGGGAAAAGACCCCGATAACGAAATATATAGCTCTTCGGGCCTTACAGGACAGGAACGAAACCCTCTTTTACGCCTTTTTTAAAAGAAATCTAGAAAAGGTTATTCCGATCATATACACCCCGACTGTCGGGGATGCCTGCCGGCAGTACAGCCACATCTTCAGAAAAGAGAGGGGGTTTTGTATCACCCCGAATAATATCCACTGTATAGACAACATGTTTAAATATATCCAGAGGAAGGACATCGAAATCATCGTTGCAACCGATAACGAGGGGATACTCGGTCTCGGAGACCTTGGTATCGGAGGAATGGGGATTCCCATAGGAAAACTCTCCCTCTATGTGGCCGGAGCGGGCATTCATCCCTCTAAAACCCTTCCCGTAACCCTGGATGTGGGAACCAATAATCAGGAACTTTTGACTGATCCCCTCTATCTGGGGTCAAGACATGAAAGGCTTCGGGGAGATAAGTATTTTGAGTTTATCGACCTCTTTGTCGAAGGAGTAAAACGAAACTGCCCCAATGCCATGATCCAGTGGGAGGATTTGAGCCGGCAGAACGCCTTTACCATCCTCAACCGCTATCGGGAAAAGATTCCTTCCTTTAACGACGACATTCAGGGAACAGGTGCTGTCATTCTCAGCGGCATTCTGGCTGCTCTGAAAATAAAAGGAGGAAGACTAACAGACCAGGTCTTTGTTCTTTACGGCGCCGGGGCCGGCGGCATAGGAATAGGAACACAGATACTCAACTCCCTTATGAAAGAGGGACATTCAGAAAAAGAAGCGGCTTATCGCATCTATGCCATGGATCCCTTCGGGCTGATAACCAAAGAAAGAGCGGGACTGGAGGATTATAAAAAGCCTTTTGCAAAGGAGCAAGAAGTCATTTCGAATTGGACAATAAAAGATCCGACAAAAATAACATTAGATGAGGTTGTGAAAAATACGAGAGCAACCGTTCTCATTGGAACCTCCGGCGAGCCAGGGGCTTTCACAAAGGAAGTCATAGAGATAATGTCAAAGAACACGATAAGACCCATTATCTTTGCCCTTTCCAATCCCACTTCAAAAACAGAGGCAGATCCTCAGGACATTTACAACTGGAGCAACGGAAAGGCCATTGTTGCCACGGGAAGCCCTTTTCCCAAAGTCAAATACGGTTCAAGATCCTTCAGGATCGGACAGGGGAACAATGTTTTTGTATTCCCAGGCATAGGGCTGGGAAGCATCGTTTCAAAGGCAAAAGAAGTAACAGATGATATGATAACCTCTGCGGCATATGCTGTCTGCGATCAGGTATCGGAAAGAGACCTAAGGGATGGCTATGTCTATCCCCAGATGAAAAGGTTAAGAGAGATCTCAAAAATGGTGGCTTATAATGTAGCTAAAGAAGCGGTTAAGGGAAGAAATGCACCCTGGTTATCAGAAAAAGAGATGATGAAGATAATAGAAGACAAGATGTGGGAACCGAGATACCTCCCTTATACTGATAAAGAGATAACATGAGAAGAATTTCAAAAGAATTATAATCATCTATCAATCCTTAGTTGCAAAACCTTTCCTGAATTATGTTTCTGTTGTCATCAACACTTTTTAGTTCTATACTATGAAGAGAGGTTCGTTTTATCTCTCATCAGTTTATTGGTGAAAACCCATGAACCAGCTTATCTGCAAGAAATGTAAGGCGACTTATTTAATGAATGATTCAAAGTGGAGATGCGACTGCGGTGCCCTTTTGAATATTGAATTTAAGCCAGTTTTTGATTTAGAGAAAATCAAAAAAAGAAAGCCAACCTTGTGGCGCTACAGAGAAGCAATTCCACTTGAGGATGATGCAAATATCGTCTCTTTTGATGAAGGTTTTACCCCTTTAGTTGAAATAGATTTTTATGGCCAATCTGTTTTCATTAAACAGGACCACCTCTTCCCAACCGGATCCTATAAGGACAGGGGTGCTTCGGTTCTGATAAGTAAGGTTAAAGAAATAGGGATAAGAAAGGTTGTTGAGGATTCCTCAGGTAATGCTGGTGCTGCAATCGCTGCTTACTGTGCAAGAGCGAAGATTGATTGTGAGATCTTTGTTCCAAAGGAGGTAACTCCTGGAAAGGTGGCACAAATACAACTTTACGGCGCAAGGTTAAACAGGATTTCTGGAACGCGAGAGGATACAGCCCGAAGAGCCATAAAGGCAGCAGAAAAGAGCTACTATGCAAGCCATTCCTGGAACCCCTTCTTCTTTCAGGGAACAAAGACATTTGCATTTGAGGTCTGTGAACAGCTTGACTGGAAATCCCCTGATACCATTATCTTGCCTGTGGGAAATGGGACCCTCTTATTGGGAGCATACATTGGGTTTAATGAGCTTTTGAATGCTGGGATTGCTGATAAAATACCTAAAATCATTGCCGTTCAATCAGAAAATTGCGCCCCATTATACAGGGCTTTCAAAGAAAATTTAGAAGAGATTCCGAAAATAGATAAAAAAGATACCCTCGCTGAGGGAATCGCTGTGGCTGAGCCGATTAGAGGGAAACAGATCATTGAAGCGGTTAAAAAGACTAAAGGGGACTTTATTGTAGTTGATGATTCTGAAATCAAAGAGTCATTAAAAGAGGTTTGTAAAAAAGGATATTATATTGAACCTACCTCTGCTTCAACAACTGCAGGCATAGGAAAATACTTACAAGACTCAGATTCTGGTGAAATGATTGTTTCTGTATTTACAGGACATGGATTAAAGACGACCGAAAAGATGTTGAAAATAGTGAATGAATGAGTTTTTTCTCTTTACTGATCAGATAAAATACCCTGTTGGTAAAGGGACCAACAATAATTTGTGGAAGATAAACCAGAAAACAATAAGGAGTAATATATATACCGCAGTGGTAAATGTCATCCTCGCCAATGCTGGGGGGTGGTGTTCGAGAATGGTTGTTAGTATTGTTAAAGAGACAACGCTCGATACAATAAATCCCAGGACATCTAAAAGACCGATCCACAAAAGGGCCAAAGCGATTACCACAGTTATGTATTTTAAATTATCCTTTATGTCTGTTTGCTCTTTCTTGCCCTCTTTTACAAAAGAGGGCTGGATGAACATGATAACAGAAAACACGGCAAACATAATAATAATAAACCGAGGAAATATGTAACCATTGTATTGCAGATGCCCTGTCTGAGACCAAAAAACCAGGGCAATCAAGATGAAGGCAGTTGCTGAGATTCGATCAATTTTTGTCATGCTATCAGACCTCCTTTATCTTCCATCCCTTGGCTAACCTTTTAGCTACTAGGGGCCAGAAAAGCGAAAGCAAAGACATGATGATCAGTGCCCATGAGAGGGGTCGGTTAAAAAAGATCATCCATTTATTGGGCAACATCTGCCCCATCAAAAGGGCCTGTACGAACCCCATTTCTCCGATAGGTCCTAAAATCAAACCGAGGACGATTGGCCCCGGATGGAATTCAAGTCGTTTCAATATATAACCGAGCACACCAAGGGTCAGCATAATATAAACATCCATGATATTGTTTCGAATGGAGTATGAACCAATAATGGTTAGGAAAAATATGATAGGTGCAAGAAAACGGATAGGGAGCCGGACCACGGTTCGGTGTAAGAGCCTTCCGCAGATTACGCCTACAGGGAGCATAAGTATAGTGGCGACAAAAAGAGAAAGAATAAAGGTGTAAATCACTTTTGAGTGGGTCGTGAAGAGTTCCGGCCCTGGCCTGAGACCATGCAATAAAAGGACTCCATAGAGGACCGCATCTGGCGGCGCTCCTGGGATCCCAAGAGTAATCAGCGGAATCATTCCGCCGCCTACAACCGCATTATTGGAGGATTCAGTAGCAATAATACCGTCAGGGATTCCCGTGCCAAATCTTTCCGGGTTTTTTGAAACCCTCACGGCCTCATTGTAGGCAACAAGATTGGCAATATTTCCTCCGGCTCCAGGAAGAATACCGATAAACGTTCCCAAAACCGATGATCTGAAGAGATTCCCCTGCTTCTTCATTACCTCTTTGAATGTCTTAAAGAAAATTCCCCTTACCTTTCCGGTCTCTGCCAGATGATATTTCTTATCTCGCTGGCCGATCATTGTCAGGGCTTCGGGAATACAGAAAAAGCCGATGAGCGCCACGATCAGTTCGATACCACCTTGAAGCTCGGGAAAACCGGCCGTAAATCGCACATCTCCACCAATGGGAGCAATGCCTATGGTGCTGATCAAAAGGCCGATTGCCCCTCCGACAAAGCCCTTGATGACGTTTTTGGATGCAAGGGAAGCAATAATGGTAACTCCAAAAATCGCCATCCAAAAGTATTCGGGGGGACCGAATTTGAGAGCGACACTGGCCAGGGGTGGGGAGAGAAAAAGCAAAAAAATCACGCCAATAATTCCGCCATAAACTGATGCAAAGGTAGCTATAAGAATGGCCCTTTCTCCTTCACCCTTCTTGGCCATGGGATATCCGTCAAAAGTGGTTCCAATCGATGAGGGGGTTCCCGGTGTATTAACGAGAATGGCCGAAAAGGAACCTCCATAAATACAGGCCATGTAAATAGCCCCGAGCACAATAAGCCCCTCTGTGGGATCCATTGCAAAAGTGAAAGGGACAAGCAGGGCTACCGCCATGGTAGCGGTCAGCCCTGGCAATGCTCCTGTGATCAAACCGCCGAAAAGGCCGGCAACGATCATCAAAAGAACTTTGATTGTAAATATATGCTGCAAGCCAATTGCAAGAGAATCTAACACGTCTTTGGTGTCCTATCTCATTATTTTTTCAGTAAACCCAAATCTTTTAAAAGTTGCTCGTAGTATACGCTCAGTTTTTCAACCAGCTTCTTGGACTTGGCCTCACCATAATATTCCATAATGAAACCCAGATCCTCCATTTTTTTAATCACAACGGGATCATAATTGACTTTCTCGAATGCTTTCTCAAGTACATCTCGCACATTTTTTGGGGTTCCAGGAGGAACGGCTACGCCCCGATACGCTCCTTCGATATAATCATAACCTAATTCCTTGAATGTTGGCACATCGGGTAGTGCCTTGACTCTTTTTTCAGCGGCTATAGCTATGGCTCGTATCTTATCCGGATACTGCGCTGCCATGCTCGTGTAGGTCATCAGAGCCTCCACATGGCCACCCAACAGGGCGGGAACAGCAGCTCCAGATCCCGTAAAGGAAATATATGTGAGCTTGAGATTAGTAACCTGTGCAAACCTTTCAGCACCAAGGCTGTTCGCAGAAGGCTGTCCGCTACCACCGATGGAGAGTTTAGGACGCTTTTTGGCATACTCGATAAAGTCTTTCAGTGTCTTAATGGGACTGTCCTTTTGAACAGCCAATATGTCGGGCGTGAATTCGAAAAAATATACATTATTGATCTTCTTGGTTTGGTATCCAGCTTTCCCCCGTGTCATGGGCTGGACAATCGTATGAGGTATGTTAGTCCCATAGATGGTATAGCCGTCTGGTTTGGTCCGCATCATCTCAGACCATCCCACAGCGCCACCACCGCCTTTTTTGTAGACAATGACAACGGGGACTCCTAAGACTTTTTCAAGGGGTTGTTGCTGAATGCGGGCGGTGATATCAGATTCTCCACCAGGATTGAAGCAGATAACATAGGTAATGGGTTTGTCTGGGTATGCTGCAAAAACCGCCGCTGAAAAGATTATTACTACCAGTATTGTGAAAAATGGAACTAAGAAAGAAAGCCTTTTCATTTCACTCCTCCTTTTCAAATTCAT
Organism: Nitrospinota bacterium; assembly: GCA_035528715.1. Classification (NCBI taxonomy): domain Bacteria; kingdom Pseudomonadati; phylum Nitrospinota; species Nitrospinota bacterium. The sequence continues at coordinate 10,338 of DATKYB010000145.1, forward strand.
ATTACCACTCCAGAACTAAAAGAGAGTCAGCGCTTATTAACCTCTCACCTCCTTTCCATCTATTTGTCAGTTCTGAATTTTTCTAACATTTCTTCATTAATCTTTATCCCAAGCCCGGGTTCAGTGGGTACCGAAACATATCCCTTATCAACCCTAAAAGGCTCTTCCAAAAGATGCTCCCTGATTGGATTATCTGATTGGTCAAATTCCAGTAAGGCCTTCCCCGGTATGCTAGCGAGAACATGGAGGGAAGCGGCAATCGCTATGGGCGTTCCCCAAACATGAGGTATGCAATCGATATTCAATGCCCTCGCAAGAGATGCTATTCTTAGAACCTCTGTTATTCCACCAGCAGAGCACACATCAGGTTGGGCATAACTCACAGCTCGTCGTTTGAAAACCTCGTGGAATTCGCTCAGCATGGCCCAGCCTTCGCCACCCGCAACAGGCACATCAAGTTTGGCGCTGAGAAAAGAGTAACCATCATAATCATGGGGAGGGAGGGGTTCTTCAAACCAGTATACGCCGAGTCGCTCACAGGCGCGTCCCACCATGAGAGCCTCTGGAATGGCATAGGCGCAGTTCGCATCGACCATGAATTCTATGTTATCACCCACTGTATCTCTAAATGCCTCGATCAATTGAATATCTTCTTTATGCCCCCATCCAAGAAGGGAAAGGCCGATTTTTAACTTTAGCATATGGAAACCCTTTGACAGATGGGTCTGTGCCTCTTCAGTAATGATGGCTATTTGCTGCTTCAATGTTTCTACTTTTCTGAAATAATGTCCCGTGGCATAAGCGAAAACCTTATTGCGGAACTTCCCTCCAAGGAGTGTGCTTATGGGGGCTTCCATCAATTTGCCTTTGAGATCCCAAAGGGCAATATCAACACCGCTGAGGGCTGAATATGGAGAGAAAGAATGATAGGCCCAGCGAAGCTTAAACTGGATTTTCTCCCAGAGAACAGCGTTGTTATGAGGGTCTTCTCCCACAAGCATGGGAGCTATTATCTTCTCGACGACCTGATGGTTTCCCGCCACAGGTCCCCAACACTCTCCATACCCAAAAGAACCGTCATCAGCCGTAATTTTAACGATAAGGTATTGTCTTGCAGTTGTCCAGCCTTGGGCATTTCCAAAGGGTTCCTTCAGCTCTTGCTTTATAGGAATGGCCTCAACTTTTGCTATTTTCATTTTTTCACCTTGCCTTTTACCTTAAGAAACAGAAACGGTTTCTGCGATAGCCCTGCCAATCTCTTCGGTTGTTGCCTTTCCTCCAAGGTCAGGGGTTCTTTTATTTTTATCGGCAATAACCTTTTCAAAAGACTCTTCAATAACACTTGCTGCTTCTGCGTGCCCGAGATGATCAAGCATCATAGCCCCAGACCATATCTGTCCTATTGGATTTGCTATTCCCTTTCCAAAGATATCTGGAGCAGAACCGTGCACCGGCTCAAACATCGAAGGGTAATCCTTTTCAGGATTCAGGTTTGCAGACGGGGCAATACCCAAACTTCCCGCTAGTGCTGGACCAAGGTCTGAAATAATATCGCCAAGCAGATTACTTGCAACAATGACGTCAAAACGCTCTGGCTCGAGAACGAGTTTGGTGGTAAGTCCGTCAATATGATACTGATCGGTTTTCACTTCAGGATATTCTTTGGAAAGCTCTTTAAATATTTTATCCCAGTAGGGCATGGTATAGATAATTCCATTCGATTTGGTAGCCGAGGTAAGGTGTTTATGGGTTCGAGTTTTGGTCAATTCAAAGGAAAATCTCATAACCTTCTCAACACCCCGGCGGGTAAAGATAGACTCCTGAATAACCATCTCCTGCTCAGTCCCGGGGTACATCATTCCGCCGACATTAGAGTATTCTCCTTCGTTATTTTCCCTTACAACGTAAAAATCTATATCACTCTCCTTTTTGTCCCTCAAGGGACTCGTTATGCCCTTTAGGAGTCTAACAGGTCTTAGGTTTACATATTGCTGAAAAGTACGCCTTATTGGAATGAGCAGTCCCCATAATGATACGTGGTCTGGAACTCCTGGAAAACCAACAGCTCCTAAAAGAATGGCATCAAAATTTTTTAAAATATCCAGACCATTTTTTGGCATCATCTCACCCTTCGACATGTAATACTCACATCCCCACGGGAAACTTTGCCATTCGAACTTAATACCAAATCTTTTGCCGACAGCTTCGAGAACCCTTATGCTTTCTGGCATCACCTCTTTGCCGATTCCGTCTCCGGGGATAACCGCTATCCTATACATAGGCTCTCCTTTCGAATTTATTGTGATCCTTTAAACAACCCATCATGTTATGGAGTTGCCTTACCTGAGTTGAAAAATATGATTTTCCTATAAGCTTTAATCTGATTCTTAGGTGTTAGCTTTTGTCTTTTTGAATAACCCTGAGAGGAGATCAAAAATATCCTCACACAAACTCAAAACGTATTATATAAACTATAACATGTCAATAAAAATTTGAATGCCCATTTATGTTTGAAACCTTGACCTGTTTCTTCGGCGCTTAAAACCAAAATCAAGCCCTTATAAAAATTGCCATTTTAGCACTTTAAAAAAGATGGCAGAAAATACCCCAGCCGCAATATGAGCAAAAAAATTATATGGGGAAGGGGTGTCGAGCCAGCCCTTGGGGAGCTGAGCGGTATTACTCAGAAAAAAGTCAGCCGGTCTGTTATCTGGTGATAGATTTGTTGCAACAGATGTGCAGGGTGGCAGTGCTCGGGCTTGTTTGGATTATCTAAACTCTGCATCGAAAACGTCGAGATCAAACCAACTGAAATATTAACAAAAGTTTCCTGGGAAATGACCTATTGTAGCCGGTTTTTTATTTGCTTTTGTGGCACTTGGTGCAATCTCCGTCCACGGTAAAAGCCTTCTTGCCGTTATGGCATGCCCCGCAGTATTTCCCCTCTTTGAGATTCTTCATGGCTAAGGCATCTTTGTTATCCTTTTTTGCAGCCCCCTTCTTCATCTCGAAAATCTTTGTATGGCAGTCGGTGCATTGAAGTTTAGCCTTTTGATGGCTTTCATGGCTGAAGATAACAGGTGCAAGATTTTTGGTGTCACTGTATGTAATATCTCCGCCCCCTACGATGGCCTGAAGCGATTTCACACCCAAAAAGACCGCAGTTGCCAGACTCAGAAAGATTAAAAAATGAAAAAACATATGCCGTTTTCCCATCCGTTAACCCCCTTTCTTGAAGGCATTCCCTCAATGAAGAGATGGATACCATTTCAGCGTTTTTAAAAAATCGAAGGCGGGTTATGCTATCATTTCTTTACTCTTATATCAAGATATTATTTATGTGCAAAAATCTTTTTTGTGTTTCTTCTTTCTTCTCTTTTATGGTTTTTTGGCGAGGGAATATCTGCTATTTGGATTTTGTCATTTTTGCTTTTTCTGGGATGCCTTCTCTGGTTATTTTGCTTTCTAAGGACAGGAAAGTTACATCAAAAAGACCTAAAATCAAACCCTTAAAACACCTTCTCACCGTCACTTTATTAAAGTTCACAGAAGCGATTGCCGATAAGATATTGAATCTTTGATTAATAATTTATTTTTAGGGAAGCGATGGGAGAAATAGAGAGGCGTCGAGCACCAAGAATCAATTTAGACTACGCCATGGTTGATGTATGTCCAGAAAAGGTAGTAAGCGAAGATGTCTTTAGAGGAAAAGTCTTTAATATTTCTACTGTAGGAGTTAAATTTACTTCTTTCGAACCCTACAAGCCTAACTCAAAGGTTTATGTAAGGCTTTTGCTACCCAATAATGATCTATCGAGCGATGATTCTTTTATAGAGATTCCTGGCAGGGTAGTCCGCTGTGAACAGATAGGTAACGAGGGGTACTATATTGCTGTGGAGCTTAAGGAAGATTCTATTCAACAATCTATAATTGATGATTTTATCAAATTGATGAAAAAGCGGGATAAGTATATTATTTCAAATGATGGTGATATTGAAGGTTTTCGTTAAGAATCCTTATAATCATATTAAGTGTTGACAAAATATTGTCGATAAAATAGAAAACTTTTATTGGGGAGGTTATTTAAAAATGGAAACAATAAAGCAGAAAGAAAGGCGTCGGGCACCAAGAAAAAAAATGAATGATGCTTTTTTAGATGTATTTCGCAAAGATGAACAATATCTAAAAGAATATAAAGGAAAAATCTGTGATCTTTCTACTTTGGGGGTTAAATTTATTTCTAACAAGCCCCAAACAATGAAATCGAAGATTTATATTGGTCTTTTATTACCGAATGATGATTCTCTTATCTATATTCCTGCCAGGGTAGTAAGATGCGAACAGAAAAGTGCTAAGAAGCACCATATTGCCTTAGAATTCGATGAAAATTATTGTCAGCAATCTTTAATATTAGAATATATGAGCATTATGACTTAGCAAGATGAACACCTGGCAAGATAATCAAACAAAAATTTCAATCTGATTAAAAAGTTCCTCTTTATTTTTTGCTGTGCCCATCACAACCAATCTTTGATTGAGAGGTATTTTAAAAATGAAGACAATAGAACAAAAAGAGAGACGAAGAGAAAAAAGAGCGACTTTAGGATGTATGACAGTTAATGTTTATTTGAAAAATGTACAGAACAAAGCAGATTTCGTAGGAAGAATCTGTGATATTTCTCCTTTAGGAGTAAAATTTGTCTCTGACAAATCCTATCCAAAAGACTCGATAATCTATCTGGGTATCACCTTATCGTCATTAGGTTCGATGATATACCTTGCTGGCAAAATTGTGCGTTGTGAGAAGAAGAAGGAAAAAGAGCATCATATTGCTGTAGAAATTCTGGGCGATTATCTTCTCCAATCTTTTATCAGAGAATATATATCAAGCAAGAAAGCTACATAAACCATCCCTCATATCAAACCCTTATAAAAATTGCCAGTGGAGCACCTAAAGACCGCAAATACCTATTGACTCAATCCTTTCTTTTTGATAGAAGATATCTGAGTTGAAATCACTTCAATAAATTTAAAGGAGGGTTCATTTTATATGAAAAAGCTCATTTTCGGTATCGTAATTGTCATATTGGCACTATTTTTAATCCTCCTGTTAGGGAAAAATATGATTGCCAAAATAGCTGTTGAGAGGGGGGTAGAGCAGGTCACAGGTCTTAAGCTAAAAACGGAAAGTTTTAACATCGGCATCATCAAAACCTTTGTAGGAATTAAAAACCTTAAACTTTTTAATCCCGCTGGATATAAAGACAAAATAATGTTTTATATGCCAGAAATTTTTGTCGACTATAACCTCTCAGCCATGATGAAAAGAAAAATATATCTGGAAAAAGTGCGCATGAACCTCAAGGAATTTACAGTGGTTAAAAATGACAAAGGTCAGCTCAACTTGAATTCTTTGAAGCCAATCGAAACAAAAAAGGAGGTTGAAAAACCCAAAGAAAAGAAAAAAGAAAAAGCTCCAGAGATGCACATAGATAGACTGGAACTTAAAATTGGAAAGGTTATCTATAAAGACTATTATAAAAAAGAAACCCCCTCTGTTAGAGAATTCAACATCAACCTTGACGAGAAATATGAAAACATAACAGACCTAAATTCTCTGGTCAGGTTGATTGTGGTCAAGGCTCTTATGAATACCACTATTGCCAGTCTTGCCAATTTTAACATCGGTCCGTTGGTCAAAGATGTTTCCGGGATGATCAAAAAAGAAATAAAAGTTGATAAATTCTTAGATGCTGGCAAAGATATAAAACAAAGGACTGAAGAAACAACAAAGGAGATACTTGATAAGACAAAAGATATATTTAAGAAGGGCTTTCCATTCAAGTAATCATCAGAAAAGTTTCCTTATTTTCTCATCGGTTCTAGCTAAGAGAGTGCCTCTATTTTTAATTTATCTAAAAACCGCAAAATTGTATTGACGGGGTCCTCCCTTAAATCTAAAAATATTATTGACATTTCATATTCTAAGTATATATTTAATTATTTTTTTGATTTCACAAAAGAGGAGAGTATCGATATGAATAAGATTGATGAAGTCATCAAGATCGGGTCCTGTCCAGAATGTCATAAAACACATTCATACAAACTTGAAGTTACAAGATGTTTAATAATGGGGATGATGACTGAAAATGAACTCCTTGAAAAACCAAGTGAGAAGAAACTAACACGTACATTTAATTGCCCAAATACTCAAAAAGATTTTGAAGCCTCATTCACATTAACGGAAACTTCTATGGATAGAGTGGAGGAGGTCAAAGTTTCTGGTATTGTAAGTTGATAGGGAAAAAATCTAAACAAAAATCGCTCGTTCCCTTTTAAAATTTTGATAATCAAAATTTATTTTTACTTCAACACATCTGCTTTGAACTTTTCAAAACCCATTTTATCAATCATAGAACCCAGTCTCTGATTCTTGCTGGCGTTCGTTTTGTAATACTGTATGATTTTCTCGACGAGGGAAATTGCTTCTTCTTCTGGAAGATCCTTTGCCAGTTCCTTTGAGAGCCTGGGGAGGACCCCACCATTACCACCCACAAAGACTGACCAACCCTTATTTGTACCGACAAGCCCAATATCCTTTATGCAGGTTTCTGCACACTGAATAATACATCCGCTCACTCCCATCTTAAATTTTCCAGGCAATTCCAATCCATGATACTTTTTGTCGAGTTTCAGCCCAACGCCGAGGCTATCCTGCATGCCTTTCTTGCAGAATGTGGTTCCTGGACACGCCTTAATACTCCTGACACAAAGACCAACGGCTGCACCAGGAGACATGCCAAGGTCTTTCCAGACATCATCGATGTCTTCTTCTTTGAGGCCTACGATTGCGATTCTGGTTGCGCTTGTAATTTTTAATGCCTCTGCATTGTATTTCTCTGCTACATCAGCGATTTTTCGAAGAGCAGCAGGATCCACCACTCCGCATGGGATATGTGGAGCTACTGCATATGTTTTCTTGTCTCGCTGTAGGACAACACCCTTTTCTCCATCCTGAAGCATATTCTCCTCTCCTTTCTATTTTATCTTGAATGAATTGTAAAAATACAAAGTAAATTAATAGTAAAAGGAGAGCATGATGTCAATTCAAATCTTCATTTTTATTGATTTTTAATAAAACTTTCATAAGAAAAATTTGACAGGCAAGATGATCATTGTTATTGATTAAGTTAATATTTAATCTTCATTAAAAAAGTAATTCAATGGGATTGAGAAAATGGGCGCCCTCAAAAAATCACAAGGATTAGTTAATGTGAATCAGAAGCGAGTTCGGTTACTTAAAGGAAATAGGTTAAAATCTGGTCCAATCGTCTACTGGATGAGTCGTGACCAAAGGGCAAATGATAACTGGGCACTCATATTTAGCCAGGAGATCGCTTTAAAGCACGGAAAACCTCTCGTTGTGGTCTTTTGCCTGTTACCAAAGTTTCTTGATGCCACTTTGAGGCAATATTGTTTTATGCTGAAGGGGCTTTTGGAGGTTGAAAATCGTCTCAGACAAAAAAATATTGCATTCTATCTCTTAACTGGCGACCCGGAAAAGGAGATACCAAGATTCACTAAAAAATATAGAACAGCAGCTATGATTACAGATTTTGATCCTTTAAGGATTAAAAAGCGCTGGAAAGAATCGATAGCCAAAAATATATCCCTCCCTTTTTATGAAGTAGATGCTCATAATATCGTTCCCTGCTGGATCGCTTCAAAAAAGCAGGAATACGGAGCATATACTTTTAGACCAAAGATCAAAAAGGCATTGCCTGAATTTCTAGAAAGGTTCCCCCGTCTTAAAAAACATCCCTTTTCTTGGGAAGAAAAAACTGGGAAGGCAGATTGGGATCGTGTGATGAATACTCTCAAAGTAGATATATCTGTACCAGAGGTTTCGTGGATCCAACCAGGCGAGAAGGCAGCGCTCAAAATGTTGCATCCTTTTCTTAAAGATAAACTGGCCAAATATAATGAGAGGAGAAATGATCCTAATTTAGATGCCCCATCTAATCTCTCACCCTATCTTCATTTTGGGCATATTTCAGCACAGAGAGTTGCGTTAGAAGTCCAAAAAACTGATGTGATGAATAGCTCAAAAGAGGCCTTTTTAGAAGAGCTCATTGTGAGGCGTGAGCTTTCAGATAATTTTTGTTTTTACAATACACATTATGATTCTTTTTTGGGTTTTCCTGATTGGGCAAAGAAAACCCTTAATGAGCACAAGAAAAACAAGAGGGAATATCAGTATTCACTTTCTCAGTTCGAGGGAGCTCAAACCCATGATGAGTTATGGAACGCTGCCCAGATGCAAATGGTAAAAACCGGCAAAATGCATGGTTATATGAGAATGTATTGGTGTAAAAAGATATTGGAGTGGACCAAAACTCCGGAAGAAGCTTTCAATTTTGCTATTTATCTTAATGATAAGTATGAGCTTGACGGGAGGGACCCCAATGGTTATGTGGGAATTGCATGGAGCATAGGGGGAGTACACGATAGAGCCTGGAAAGAACGCGACGTGTTTGGTAAAATTAGATATATGAGTTATAGTGGATGCAAATCAAAATTTAAAATAGAGGAATATATCTCTTCTCATAAGTGACCTTCCTTCTACTTTTCCCCATTTTTTAAAATATCTTTTCCCTTTCTTTCTATTCAAGTTCTAACAAATTGTTACCGATAAGGTATTGATTTTTAGATTTGTAATTTATTTCTAAGGAAATGATGATACAAGTAGAGAGACGTCGAGCACCAAGAACCGTTCTCAGTTCTGCCTGCGTTAATTTATATTCGCAAAAGGCCCCAGATGAAAAAGAAATCAGGGGCAGAATCTGTGATATTTCACGTGTGGGAACAAAATTTAGTTCTAACAGACCCTATAGAGTAAAATCGAACATTAATTTAGAACTTTTACTGCCAAACTTTATCCCCTTTACCAGTGTTTCTGGCAGGGTGGTGAGGTGTGAAACAAAGGCAGCTGATGAATTCCACACTGCAGTAGAATTTGAAGATGACCTTCACCGACAATATCTCGTAGAAAATTACATAAAAGTGATGAAATCGTGGGAAAACTCTTTTGAATAAGAGGTCTCTTTTCAAATCCCTCCTCTGCTCTTTCCTTTATTTCATTAAATAGCCTCAATTGTTGAAGGCGGTTTTTTCGTTATGTTGTAAGTAACACTTACAACACCTGGAATTTCCTTTGTTATTCTCTCTGCTAATCGATCTAAAGTATCAAAGGAGAGCCTTGTTGGCGACCCTGTTACTGCATCTTTACTCTCCCAGCACCTGAGTTCTATTTGCTGGCCAAAATCTCTTTTTCCCTCTCTTACACCGGTAACCCTATCTTCGTGCAAAATCGCCAAATATTGAAATGCTTCAGTATTCGATAGTTCTTCCTCAACAATTTTTGTAGCCTTTCTTACGGTATCTATCCTTTGAGGGGTAATTTCCCCTATGATTCTCGTTGCCAGGGCAGGGCCTGGAAAGGGGGGTCGATCATAAATTTCCCCTGGCAGCCCGAGGGCCTTACCTATTTTTCTTACGGCTGTTTTTCTGAGTTGAACTAAAGGCTCTATTACCTTATAGCCATATTCTTCTTTTGTATCGATTCCAAGCTGTTCAAGAATGTTATGCTGCCTTTTAACCCCTGCAACGGTTTCTTCTACATCTGTATAATTCGTTCCATGAAAAAGATACTTGGCATCGCTTTCTTTGACAATCCTTCGAAAGACATCCCTGTAAAATGCCTGAGTAATCGCTTCCCTTTTTTCTTCAGGGTCTTTTAGACCTTTTAATCTATTGAAAAAGGTCTCTTTTGAATCTACAAGCTCAACATATACTCCTAATTCTTTAAATAATGAAACAATATATTCTGGTTCTCCTTCCCTCATTAAACCGTTATCAATAAAATATGTTTTGAGCTTATCCCCCAAGGCCTTATGACCCAACATTGTCACCGTGGAAGAATCGACGCCACCAGAAAGGGCATTGATAGCCAAATCATCACCAACAGTCGAAGAGATCTCCGCTACTTTATCTTCTATGAATTTTTCTGGGTTCAATTCTTCTAATTTTATCTCTTTGATTTCCATCTCTCCCCCATATACCTTTGGTTAAAAAAGTTAGATTAAAAAGTCAAAAAAACCCATATAAATATATTTTTACACCATAAAAGAAGTTTTTACAAAAAAATAAGGATAGATTCTTTGAAAAACGATGAGTTTGGCATGCGGGTGACGGGGGGAGAGGATGCACTAATGGTTCTGCGGCGTGTTTTATGAGGGCTTATAATTTTGTTTTTGCTTCATTGATAAGGCCTACAAGCTTATCTATATCCTCAGGCCTAAATGGTACCCCTTTCCTTGTGGGCTTCAATTCTCCATTGTTGTCTTTATAGTAAATTCTTATATCCAGTCTCTTAGCCCCCTTATAATCTTCAACTGCTACTCTTATGGTCTCTAGAGAGCTCTTTTCAATATCTCCTATTACCATAGATTTCCCTCCTAAAAGATCGCCATACTAAAAAGTATCGATTAAAAAATTTGTTTTGTCAAGCAATATGTGTAAAATACCTTGAGAGATTATTTTTTCTTCATCATTTCTTTTTTCTGATATATACTTAATAAATTGCTAATATAAAATAAAAAGGAGATTTTTATGCAAAAGATGATGCTTTCTCCTTCTACTTTAAATCTCTATCTTGAATGTCCAAGGTGTTTCTGGCTTGATAAGATTAAGGGCATAAAGAGACCTAAAGGGATATTTCCTTCTTTGCCATCTGGAATGGATTTAGTTATTAAGAACTATTTTGATAATTATCGTTTAGAGGGTGAACTCCCAGAAGAGATTAAAAACAGGATAAAAGGAAGGCTTTTCCCAGATATGGAGACCTTAAAAAAATGGAGAAGCTGGAGAAGTACAGATCTGCGCTACGTTGACGAGTCATTAAATGTCATCTTAACAGGGGCTTTGGATGATTGTGTTGTTGAGGATAATTTTTATATTCCCCTTGATTACAAAACAAGGGGTTCGGATTTAAAGGAAGATCCGAGGAAATACTATCAGACCCAGCTTGATTGCTACTGCTTGATGTTGGAATCGTCTGGTTACAAAACAAAAGGGATAGCCTATTTAGTCTTTTACTGGCCCAAGGAGGCTAAAGAGGATGGGATTGTTAAATTCCATGTTGAATTATTAAAAATAGAGACAAGGATCGAGGCACCTAAAAAAATCGTGAGGGAGGCTGCAATTATCCTCTCTTCTGAAATCCCAAAGCCCAGTTCCAATTGCGAATATTGCAGTCTCGTAAAAAAGAGAAAGGATGAGATTCTGTAGATTAAATCGTGAGGTTTATTTCTATGGAGGATAAAAAAAGGGGGGCCTGTATTTTTTTAGGCCCCCATTATTTTATTCTGTTCCATACATCATACTTTTATGTTCTGTTGCTGCGCAGAGATTTTCTCTCTCGTTGGCAGACCTCCCGCATTGTTTACAGATAAACTTGGCATTGTCTGAAAGTTTTGCTGCCCGCGCGAAATCTCCATTATATATTATCTGGCACATATGATCCTTATGGCGCGGATCCGAACACCCTTCTTTTATTCCTGCCATAAATATTACCCCCTTTCCAAAATTAGGTTATGATTTCAAGCTCAAAAATAATAATAGAAATATTTTATAGAGTCAACAACTTTTATTCTTAATTCCTTTTATACCGAATCCTTGGAAACACATTCTCTTTGATAAAATCAATCACTCTTTTTACCTCTTTGTTTAATTGCTCTTTTGTTGCTCCTCTCTCAACATAAATCTCATCCCATATTTTTCCACTCTGAAACCCCTCTTTTGAATATCTGTCAAGAAAATCTTTAGGAATCTCATCTTTTAGCTCAATATCATTCATGATGGCCCAGGCAAGTGCCCATGCCTTGGCAACATTGGCGATATGATACCCTCCTCCACCTAAGGCGACCCATTTTTTGGCTATCTCTTTTATTTTCTTAATCACCTCACAAAAACCCCTGTTTGTATAATTGAGATGTGTGAGAGGATCAGTAACAAAGGAATCGACCCCAAGCTGAGTGACAACAATATCGGGTAAAAATTTTTCCATAAGGGGAGGAACAATCTCATTAAATGCGAGGAGAAAGAGTTCATCGTCTGAATAAGGCGGCATCGGGACATTAACACTATATCCTTTGCCCACATCATTTCCCATCTCATTCTCAAATCCCAAGCCAGGGAAAAGCATATGTCCTGTTTCATGAATAGATATGGTCAGGACTTTATCAGTGAAATAGAAGGCATCCTGAACTCCATCACCATGGTGGGCATCGATATCGATATATGCTACTTTTCTTCCTTTCTTTAAAAGAGACATGATCGATATGACCGGATCATTGATATAGCAAAATCCTGAAGCCCTTGAGGCCATGGCATGGTGGAGTCCTCCTGATATGTTAAAGGCGATATCAGCCTCGCCACTGTCAACAAGTGATGCTGCCTTAAGTGATGCACCTGTCACAAGCCTTGACCAATCAAAAAGACCCTCAAAAATGGGATTATCACCTGGGCCGAGCCCGAACCTCTCTGCTCCGGGGATAATGATATTGCTGTTAAGGATTTTTAGTATTTCGATATATTCTTTTTGATGATACATGAGCAGATCTTCATTCCCTGCCATCTTGGCTTCGATGTAGCGATTATCTGATGGAAGAAGAAGTCCGTAGGATTTTATGAGCTCGTATGTGAGTTTAAGCCGATATGTCTTTAAGGGATGGCTAGGGCCATAGTCAAACTTTTCAAATTGATCTGTATAGATAAAGGCAGTTTTCATCTCTCTATTTTACCAAACTTATTTTTAAACTGTGATAAAATTATGATAGAATTTAAAAATAAGAATTTTGGGATTTTATTAAAGATGTAAGGATGGGATATGTTTGAAGACAGAAGAGATGCTGGAGAGAGACTTGCCAAAGCCTTAAAGAAGTATAAAAACAGAAAAGTCTTGGTCTTAGGGATTCCAAGAGGAGGTGTAGAGGTAGCCTACCACGTTGCTAAATATCTGGATGCCGAATTTTCAATGCTTGTTGCGAGAAAATTACCCTATCCCTATAATCCAGAAGCAGGGTTTGGTGCCATTGCTGAAGATAACAGCATCTTTATGTTTAAAAATGCAGAGAGAGAGCTTTCCAAAAAGGAGATAGAAAAGATTATAGAAGAACAAAAACAGGAGGTTAAAAGAAGAGTAGAGAGATTGAGAAAAGGCAAGCCGCTCCCGGAAATCTCTGGAAGAGAGGTTATACTGATTGATGACGGTCTGGCAATGGGATCGACAATGCGAACAGCAATCATGCTCTGTAAGAATAGGAAAGCAGAGAGAATTGTTGTTGCTGTGCCTGTCTCTGGAAGAGATATTGCAAGAGATATAGGTGAAATGGTTGATGAAATCGTTGTTTTGGAAAAGCCTCTCTTTTTTTATGCAGTGGCACAGGTTTATAATAACTGGTATGATGTTTCTGATGAAGAAGTTTTAGAAATAATGAAAAAGGCAGAAGAAATTTTTAAATAGCTCTCTTAAGTGGTGAAAAAAATCAAAGTAATCTAAAAAGACGGGATTATGAACTTTTTACTCTTGTCCTGCAATCCTCCAAAACTTCACTGGGAATCATCTTCAGTGCAACAATGACCAGAGAAGGTACAATGATAAAATCGTCAAGGTGACCGATGACAGGTATAAAATCTGGAATAATATCGAAGGGCAAAAGTGTATACCCAACGGCAAGTCCGAGAAGTAACTTTGCCAGCTTCGGTGTTCGGCTATCCTTTAGGACGAGTTGATATACCTTAACCTCTTGTTTCAAATCCCTTCCTAAAGATTTCAATCTGTCAAGCATATATAAAAGCATAGATAATAAAAAGATTTTTTGCAATGAAAAGTTCTTGATTAATGAGACTGAAAATCATGTGGCCTTCAGTTCCTGTTGCGATTTAAGTCGTGATTTTGTTGATAATTTTAATTTCTAGGCAATTTTTGACATATTAAAAAGCTCATTGTTATCCTTCCAAGACCTTTTAATTCCATTATCCCCTTCAAACTGCAATGGTTAATCCATTATTTATGATCTATGGATTCCTTTAACCCAATTGGAATGATTATTGCTTGTAAATAAGTAGGTTTGCTGTGAACCAGGTCATAAAGTTATCTCCCTTCGAAAAAATAACAGAGGAGAAAGAGACGGCTTGTTATGGTATATAAATCGGAGGTAGTAAAGGAGGATAGAATAGGGAAGAGGAACTCTACGGTTCCAAGATCATGTAGCTCAAAGTCCGCAAGGATGTTTTTGGGTGTATCCCTCCTCCTTCTTGTGGCCATAGCAATAGAGGGATGCGCATTAACTGCTGTTACAATCGCTACGGTGGCTTATCTAAATAGCAGAGATCATCATACGACCGCAAGGGGGGAATTAAAGGCAAAACCAGATAAGGTCTATGACGCCATGGTGCGTGTCATTGAGCAGAAGTCCGATATAACGATTGTAAAAAAGGATGCTGAAAGCTATCTGGTTAAGGCCTCTAAGGGAAAAAAATATTTTAACGGTAAGGCTACCCCCCTTGGGAATGGGTGTACCCACCTGACCGTGACAGCTGATAAGGAACTGACGCTGGATGCTTTGAGGCAGATTTGCAGCGAACTTGGCTTGAGATACATATTGGTTAAAAATTGAGTAAGGGGATAAGAGAGAATTTTGTTTTTTAGACCCTAACCCTCTTTGACTTCACAAAACCATATGGGATGGTTTTTTTATGGCCCCATATTTTAAAGGCTCTTAGAAGCCTTTGCTCTATATCAAACACTGGCTTTCCATCAGGCCCTACTCTGGTTTTCTCTTTTGTGCCTTCATAATTTGCTCTAAAAGATGATATAGGCTCCCATTTCCATTCACTCAAAAGGCCCTGTTTGGGTATTACTCTTCCATTACGCAGTAGGGGCCAGGGCTCTTCAAAATTTTTTCCGTCATATACAATAAGCGTATCTATTTTATTTCTTTTGGATTCTTGCTTAAATGACTTATCTCTCTTCAAGAGATTGAATATTCCTTTGTTAGCGAATACCCAAAAATCGCAATCCGAGTCGTCTTTAAAATTGTTATTAGCTCGAGACCCTAAAAACCATATAGATTCGATTTTGGGATATTTTTTTGTTAATCGGCGTAAGTATTTATAAACTTTGTTTGGAATTTTCAAGTTCATCATTCACTCCTATTATTTCTTCACTTCCCATCACCGGCAACCCTACCTATAATGAAAACTAATATTAACTTTTTAATTTGTCCCCCATGGTTTTTTACTGTGGGTTTAAACCAATCACTAAGGGTAAAATTTATACGCATATCCCAGACATATTGGCCTTTTCCTGTCAGACCTCTCTATCTGTGTCCTTGCGATATAGATAAGAATCTTAAAAATAAGTCTTAATTTAAGAAAACGATGTCTAGCTGACTTCCTCATTAACTTAAGTATTACTCGAATTGAGAAAAATGAGGCATTCACATCCCTTCTGATCTTTTTCAGATCCCTAACAGACAGCATATCAGAGTATACATTGCCTGATCCCTCTTCAATATGGTAATGATCAAGCTGTTTTATCGTATCTATAAGAGGAGAATTTTTCGCAACCCTTAATAGCGATAAGACAATTGTATCCATACCAAGCTTACGTGAAAATCTGGCTATATCAAGCATCTCATCCCTGGTTTCCCCAATATTCCCTATGATATAATAGCAATGATATATAAAATTAAATCTTCTTAATACCTTAAAGGATTCTCTGATTTCTTTAATAGTAAAGCCTTTATTCATCGATTCTAGGGTCTTATCCTGTGAGGATTCTATACCTATCATAAACGATGTAAAGCCCGCCTTATACATCTTCTTGAGAATATCGGGTCTTTTCGCAATGGAGAGCCTGGTATTAATTATATATTTCTTTTTAATCCCTTCTTTGATTAAAAGATCGCATATTCTTTCTACCCAATCCAAGTCATGCGTAAAAATATCGTCTACAAAAGCAATGAGTCCTGCCTCTATAGATTTAATCTCCTTAACTACAGATTCCGGTGTTCTACATGACCATCCTCTCTTCTCTCCTAGTGGATTGAAAGAGAAATCACAGAACCTGCAATTGAATGGACACCCCCTGGATGCGGACAAAAGGTCTATTTTTATAGCTGTATTAAATTCATCAACTTTAATTTTATATTTGTAACGACGGAGTCCACGATTTGGATAAAGATCGCTCTGTATAGGCTGAAGCTCTCTATTCTTATTGTGGACAATCTTATCATTTAATTTAAATGATAGACCATCTATATCAGATGATATGCCTTTTTGAACAATTTCTCTTACAATCTCTTCCCCATCCCCTCGGACAATACCATCTATTCTTAGAATATTTTCAAAAAGTTCGTCAACATATATTGTTGCGTGTCTTCCTCCAACGATAACTGTTATATTTTCGGGTATACTGTTAATGGTAGCTTTTACAAACTCCTCTTCGAGACCCCAATTGTGGCTTACGAGGACCAGATCAGTCTTATCTTCAATAAATGAAGAAAAAGGCTCTTTTTCGTACCTCAGGTCAATTATCTTTATACTATCTACCATATTTTCTATGGCACTTGCTATATACTCAAGACCTAAAGGTGGGAAAAAACCTATGCTTTTCAGTTCTTTCTTGTAAGGATATACACATAAAACATTTTTATATTTCATGATATCTTACGAACTTTCCATACACCTCATTTTGTTATGTATCAGTAAGGGAAGGAACAAGTTAGATTGTGCTTTTTCGTGAAATGTTAATAGATGTGATATCGGGACAATCCATATTTGTAATCAATAGTGTTAAGAGAAAATGAAACTTGTAGAGAAAGTCTGCCGATATTTAATCCGACCTTTTAGCAAAATCTAAGATATATTGAGAGATGAAACTTTAGAATCTCTTGTGTATTCGGTTATTCCACCCTTATTATCTCTGTTATTCTAATATCTTCGATAATCTTTTCTCTGTCTGCTTCTCGGGGGTCGAGCCTCATTAACTTTCAAGGTGCGTCCTTTAAAGTCGATACCATCCAGTTCTTCCTTTGCTTTTTCAGCTTCTGATTGGCTAGACATTTCAATAAACCCGAAGCCTCTCCCTTCAATGACCTTGATTTCCTTCACTTCACCATATTTGGAAAACAATTCTTTTAACTGGTCATTATCTACAGAATAATCAAGATTGCCTACAAAAAGTTTACTTCCTTGCATTCTTATCTCCTTATCTTAATCATGAGTGCCTGATCTGGAAAAAATTCAAGTGACATAGTGGCAAGGTTTCAGAGGTTAAGTGATTTCTAAGAGCTGGATATCAAAAGTCAGGTCTTTCCCAGCCAGAGGGTGGTTGGCATCTAATGTTATGCTCGATTCAGAGACATCGGTCACCGTGACCGTGATTTTTTGGCCACTATCTAACTGGACCTGTAACTGGTGATTAACCTGAGGATTGATGTGTTCTGGTAATTGCTTTCGATCTAACTCCACTACGCGTTCCTCATTGTAAGGGCCATAAGCATTTTGTGCCTCGATGGTAATGGTTTTCGATTCGCCATGACTCATTCCGACTACGGATTCTTCAAAGTCCGGGAGTACCTGGCCCTTGCCTAAAAGAAATTGGAGAGGATCGCTGTTTCTGGAGGTGTCAAAGACCGTTCCATCCTCCAATTTGCCCGTGTAGTGAACCTTAACAGTATCGCCATTCTGTGCCTTTGCCATTTTTTTCCTTTTATTTATGAAAAAAAGGCCCGGAGAGATTCCAGGCCTCTTTTTCAGTTTACAATTTTACTACATTTTTGGCTTTTATCCCTTTTGAATCATTCTCGGTGTCGAACTCGAC
>DATKYB010000146.1 GCA_035528715.1 Nitrospinota bacterium
TTAAAAGCAGAAAAGAGTAGATTCTTGGAAATAGAGAAACAGTATAGCCGATTATTACAATTGTTAGATTTTAAAAAAAATTTTTCTTCAAAGATGTTGCTAGTGGAGGTTATCAGCAATGATCTCAACAGTTGGTTTAAAATTATCGTTGTGAATAGAGGGGCCAATAGCGGGATTAAAAAAGGAATGGCAGTGGTCTCAATAGATGGATTAATAGGAAGAACGGTTGAAGTAAACTCTAATACTTCGAAGGTTCTTCTGCTAACAGATTTTAGAAGTGCCGTAGATGCATTGATACAGAGGACCAGGGATAGAGGTGTTATAAAGGGGAAAAATACTAATATATTTGAAATGAAATATATTCCACTCAATGCTGATATTAAAGTTGATGACCGAGTCATCTCATCTGGACTGGGAGGTGTGTTTCCTAAGGGATTTCTCATAGGAACCGTCAGTAGGATAAAAAAGAAAAAGCAGAGCCTATTTCAGGAAGCTGAGGTCGTTCCAGATAGAGATCTTTCTGAGATAGAAGAGGTTTTTATCATTATAGAAAAATAGGGATTTTTTAATGTCTTATCTGTATTTTTTTTCACTTGTTTCAACTATATTTCTTGTACAAACCACATCTTTACACCACTTAGCAATCTATGGCATCCAGCCAGATTTAGTTCTCGTTCTAACAATCTATTTTTCTTTTAAGAGTAAAGGTGATAAAGGAATCATCATCGGTGCCTTGCTAGGTCTCTTACAGGATCTTTTATCAAGCGGCATTCTTGGTTTGAATTTTTTTACAAAAGGATTTATAGCCTTTTTAGTAGGAAACCTAAGAAATAATATAGCAATAGGCAATATCGTAACACAGGTTACCATAATATTTTTTTCTGCTCTATTCGAAGGTTTTCTAGTTATCGTCTTGTTTAAAATCTTTTTTCCCCAGGAGTATATATTAAAGATATTTTCAGGATTTGTTTTATACAGAGCTGTTTATTGTTCAGTTATTGGAATTCCTTTGATGGCTCTTTTTGATAAATTAGAAATAAAATGGTTGAGAAGAGAGGGTTTGATATAATGATGCCTATAGAGAGTCGAAAAACGAAGAGAACCAACGACAGAAGAGAAAAGAGATTTTTATTTATGTCATTAATCATTCTCCTCTTCACAATTCTGTTGGTTCGTATCTGGTATTTACAGATAATCAAGGGAGAGAGGTTTAGAAAACTTTCTGAAAATAACCGGATTAGGATAGTGTCTGTCAAAGCCCATAGGGGGAAGATTATGGATAGAGAAAGAAGAATAATTGCGGATAATCGACCCTCCTTTAATCTTTCCTTGACCCCTGAAGATATAAAGGTCAAGGATCTTCAAAAGATATTGGATTTATTGAATGAAAGGATTCCTCTATATAAGGAAAGGATTATAAAGAGAATCAGGTCTGTCTCCCCCTTTAAACCTCTGGTCATAAAAAGGGATATAGATAGAGATTCTGTTGCATTTATTGTAGAACATATATTTGATATTCCCGGGGTAGAGTTAAACATCGAACCCCTTAGAAGTTATCAATATAATGATTTGTCAGCTCATCTATTGGGTTATTTAGGAGAGATTGATGAAAAGGGCCTTCAGGAATCAAAAAATGGTTATCAGCTGGGAGACTTTATAGGACAGTTGGGGATTGAGAAGGTGTATGAGGCCTACCTTAAAGGTGAGAATGGAAAGAAGCAGGTAGAGGTTGATGCTTATGGTAGGGAGTTAAAACTGTTAATAAAGAAGGATTTTTCACCTGGTAACAATCTGATACTTACCATAGACATAAGGATCCAAAAACTTGCAGAAGAGCTATTGGATAATATGACAGGCAGTATAGTGGTCATGAACCCTCAAAATGGTGAAGTGTTAGCCATGGTGAGTAAGCCATCCTTTGATCCCAATCTCTTTGCTAAAGGGATTTCAAAAGAGGAGTGGTTAAATTTAGTGAGAAATGAAAAGCACCCATTACAAAATAGGGCTATTCAGGGACAATATCCCCCTGGTTCAGTTTATAAGATAGTAACGGCCATTGCAGGTTTAGAAGAAGGGATAATAACACCCAAAACAACTATTTTTGATAAAGGATACTTTTTCTTTGGGAACAGGGTGTATAGATGTTGGAAGGAGGGGGGACATGGGACTGTAAATCTTCATAAAGCCTTGGTTGAGTCATGTGATACATATTTTTATAAGGTAGGGAGTCAGTTAGGGATAGATACGTTAGCAAGGTACGCAAAGGGCTTTGGACTTGGGAAGAAAACAGAAATAGGTTTAGAAAATGAAAAGGAAGGGCTTGTTCCATCAACCCAATGGAAAAAGAGAGTAAAGAATGAACCCTGGTTTCCAGGAGAGACGATTTCTGCTTCTATTGGTCAGGGATATAATCTTGTGACACCTCTACAATTAGCAAGTTTAATGAGCTCCATTGCTAATGGCGGGATTAGATATAAACCGAAACTTGTTAAACAGATAGAATCACCAGAAGGTATAATATTATTTTCAAATCAATCGGAGATTATAGGTAGGATTCCTGCTAGGTCAGAGACTTTAAAGATAGTAAGAAAAGGCTTATTAGGAGTTGTCAATGATAATCATGGGACTGGAAGGAGGGCCAGTATAAAGAATATTCTTGTAGCTGGGAAGACAGGGACAGCCCAGGTTATAAGAATGAAGGAGAATGAACCTAAAGATAATCAAGAAAGGCTTCCCTATCACTTAAGAGATCATGGTTGGTTTGTTTGCTTTGCCCCATTTGAAAATTCTGAACTAGTAGTTGTAGTTTGTAGTGAACATGGTGGAAAACATGGAGCAAGTTATGCACCTCTAGCAAAAAAAATCATTCAGGAATATTTTAAATTAAAGAATTCTAGCGCTACAATATCAGATTGAGCTGAATAATGAGCAAGTAATAAAAAGGTGTTTTTATGATTGACAGAAGACTTATCGCGAATTTTGATTGGGGTTTGTTGATGATCACCATTGTTATTAGCACCATTGGCGTATTAATCATTTATAGTTCCGTCTATGGCAGAATAGAACCGAATCTCAAAGGAATATATATAAAACAGATTTATTGGATCCTTTGTGGATTATTTGGGATATTTTTTATTATCCTTTTTGACTATAACTCATTAGAAAGATATGTCTATTTTTTGTATTTTAGTATGATTTTTCTTCTGGTCTATCTCTTATTATATGGAAAGGTTGTAGCAGGTACTCAGAGATGGATATTTTTAGGCCCAATTTCTTTTCAACCATCAGAATTGATGAAATTGGTTTTGATTATCGTTCTTGCAAAACATTTTTCTAATCGAAAGAGATCAGATTCTTTATATCTAAGAGAACTCATTTTTCCTTTTATAATTGTTCTCATTCCATTTCTTTTAGTTGCAAAACAGCCTGATTTAGGAACCGCTTTTATGTTTTTCTTCATTTTCTTTACGCTCGTATTTATCGTTGGTTTAAAATTTAAAGCTTTTTTATACTTAATATTTACTGGTATGTTTTTTCTTCCTTCCATGTGGTTTTTTCTTCAAGATTATCAAAAAAAGAGATTGTTAACTTTATTAGATCCCTACGCCGATCCTCTAGGTGCGGGTTACCATAGTCTTCAATCGATGATTGCAATAGGTTCAGGGGGTCTATGGGGGAAAGGTCTTTTTGCAGGAACTCAGAGTCGCCTTAATTTTCTCCCTGCAAAACATACAGATTTTATATTCTCAGTGTTAGCTGAAGAATGGGGATTTATCGGGGCATTTACTCTGGTAATTTTATATTTAATTTTTTTACTCAAGGCTATTGATATCTCTTATCGATCGAGAGACGATTTCGGATATTATTTAGCCATTGGTATCGTTGGGATGATGGGTTTTTATATTATGATGAATATTGGGATGACTCTTGGAATTATTCCTATCGTAGGTTTACCTCTACCTCTTATGAGTTATGGCGGTTCCTCAATATTTACAACAATGTTGGCTGTGGGACTGTTATTAAGTATAAGGATGAGGAGATTTAAATATTAAACCCATCGTATGTTGGAAATATTATCTAACACTTATAAAGAATTACTCAGGATCAGTTATATTTTAAATGAATAAATATCAAGATATACTTTCCTATATAAGAAAACCATCAAGGTATTTAGGAGATGAGTTCAATTCGATCCACAAAGATCTCAAATCTGTAAAAACAAAAGTCGCTTTGATCTTTCCAGATATCTATGAAATTGGAATGTCTCATCTTGGATTAAAGATCCTTTATCATATATTAAATAAAAGACCTGACATAGCGGCAGAAAGGGTTTTTGCTCCTGATGTAGACTATGAATGTATCCTTAAAAAAAGGGGACTTCCCTTATCAAGTTTAGAGTCCAATCTACCTTTGAATCAATTTCATATTATAGGATTTAGCCTTCAGTATGAACTTACATTTACGAATGTATTAAATATCCTTCGCCTTGGAAACATTCCTTTAAAAAGTAGAGAAAGAAATAAAGATTGTCCATTGATCATTGCTGGAGGTTCTTCTGTTGCAAATCCAGAGCCTCTTGCAGATTTTATAGATGTCTTTGTGTTGGGAGATGGAGAGGAGGTCATATTAGAACTGGTAGATATCTATCAAGAATGTTTGGAGAATAAAGATACGAAAAAGGAATGTCTCGATAGATTATCTCAACTAGAAGGGATATATGTTCCCTCTCTTTTTGAAATCATTTACAAGGATAACAA
This sequence comes from Nitrospinota bacterium, assembly GCA_035528715.1. Taxonomy (NCBI): domain Bacteria; kingdom Pseudomonadati; phylum Nitrospinota; species Nitrospinota bacterium. The sequence goes on from DATKYB010000146.1 coordinate 4,758, forward strand.
TGAAATTGATAGCATTAATCCTCAAAAAAATGGGTATCAAAAAGTGAAAAAGAGGATTTTAAGGAATTTGGATTCTGTAGAGTATCCTGTATCTCCTATTGTACCGTTTACAAAGATTGTTCATGACAGGATAGACATAGAGGTTGCGAGGGGATGTTACAGGAAATGTAGATTTTGTCAGGCCAATAGGGTTAAAAGCCCTTACAGGACAAGAGGCATTGAAAATATTTTTCATTTGGTTAACGAAAGCATAAAAAACACGGGTTACGAAGAAATTTCTCTCCATTCTCTCAATATTTGTGATTATAAGAATCTGGGGTTCATCATTCATCATTTAATGGACGGGTTATCTAAAGAACATATAGCCCTTTCTTTACCATCTTTAATGGTTGGGTTTTTAGATAGTGAGATTATTAAAAATATTCAAAAGGTCAGAAAGACAGGCTTCACTCTCGTAGCCGAGGCAGGTACAGAGCGTCTTAGAAGGCTTATCAATAAAGATATTTCAGAAGATAGATTATTAAAAGATGTAGAAGAAATCGTTAAGGCAGGATGGAACTCTTTAAAATTATATTTTATGATTGGATTACCTACTGAGAAGGATGAAGATATTGATGGGATAATAAGGCTCTGTTATGAAGTACTTCATATTATTAAAAAGCAAAGAGGAAGGCTTAAGAATATTAACGTCAGTATCTCGTCCTTTGTCCCAAAATCTCATACTCCCTTTCAGTGGTTTCCTCAGCATGAAATGAGTTTGTTGAAAGAAAAGTTAGAATATCTAAAAAGGCATTTAAAAAATAAAAGATTTACTCTTAAGTTTCATTCTGTGGAAATGAGTTTTTTAGAAGCTGTTTTTTCAAGAGGGGATAGAAGGTTGGGCGAGGTTTTGGTAAGGGCTCTAAATAAAGGTTGTCATTTCGATGGCTGGAAGGAACACTTTCGATATCAGAAATGGAAAGAGTCATTTTGCGACTCAGAAATTGATCCAAGATTTTATTCGAACAGAAAAATAGATCTAAACATTTTATTGCCGTGGCATCATTTAGATATAGGTATTAGTGAAGATTTTTTAAAAGATGAGTACTTTAAGGTTATTAATAATATTGACACATTTTCTTTGGTTCAACAGAACTTTGAAAATAAAACCAAAAATAAGTTAGAAATCGAGCCAAAGGATTTTTTCTTTGAGAAATCAGATACACAAAATCACAAGCATAAAATTCCTGTTCAGAGGATGAGGATTCAGTTTAAGAAGCTAAATAATATGAAATTTTTATCTCACCTCGAATTGATGAAGGTTTTCTATAGAGCATTAAAGAGGGCCCATATTGATGTTGCTTATACTTCAGGATTTCATCCAAGGCCAAGGATATCTTTTGGAATGGCCTTGCCTATAGGGGTTGAAAGTGTATGTGAATATTTAGATTTAGAGTTTTCTTCTTATATAGAACCTGAAGATTTTTTATCAAAGCTTAACCAAGCACTACCCAAAGGATTAGAGATTGTTTTGGCTAAGAATATCCCTCTTAAATCTCATAATATGATAACAGAAAAGGTTATCTACAATATAAACTTAAAAATGAATAACGTTGCAAATTATGATAGTATTTTAGAAGATTACAATCAAATGATAACTTCCTTTTTATCAAATAAAGAAATAGTGATTGGAAGGGAAAAGAATGATAGTTTTAAAAAAATAAGTATTAGACCTTTGATTATAGACATGCAAGCAATAAATATGAAAAAAAATTCAATTAATTTAGAATTGATATTAAAGATGAGGGAGTCTGATAATGTAAGGCCTGAAGAGGTCGTTAAGGAATTAAATCGGTCAAAAAAAATATATCCAGAGATGGATATTTTATCAATAAAAAAAGTTGGGATAAGCTTAAAAGATGACTGGTAAAGACGTTTTGTATTTATATCTAAGCAATGAGAGTCAAACTTTACTTAAAATTATTTATGAAAGGAGGAGATAATGAGAATAGAAAAAAGAAGACTCTTCAGTATATATTCTATTTTAGTAGCCACTTTTTTTATTTTAACAAGCAGTATAGATGGTAAGGCAAAAGAGGGTCATCTGTTTATTCCTAAAGATATATATGAATCAGCGGGCTACATTCTACCAAAACCAGATATAAAAAATCGAATTGTCGGTTCTTTAGAGAAAAAAGTGGATTTAAGTGAGCAAGATATTGTATTTATCGATATAGGAAAGAATAAAGGAGTTGTAATAGGTGATCAATATACCGTGTTTAAAATCGTAAAATCTGTTTCTCATCCTGTATCCAAAAAGGGCATAGGACATTTAGTAAGAATTTTAGGAATTTTAGACATACAGGTTGTCGGTGAAAAGAGATCAAGGGCTATCATCACCAAATCATATCATCCAATAAATGTCAATGATCCCATAGAAAAATATAAAGAAGCGGTGGAGGTGCCCTTGGATATTTCTCCTAAAAGTGCGATGACGGCATACATTGTTTCTTCCAAAGATCTCAAGACCGGATTGGGTACTGATGATATTGTCTATATTGACAAGGGATCTAAAGATGGTGTTAGAACTTTGGATATTTTTCAGATATTAGAAAAAAAAGAAGGAGGAAAGGAACAGATCGAGCCTCCTAAAGGAGAAATCATTATTTTATCTGTTCAAGACAATACAGCGACTGCAATGATCAGCAAGTCCACCAAACTGATAGAGACAGGTGATATGCTCCTCTATAAGGGTAGATCAAAATAAGAACCACTCCTTTAAAGATTCATTAAAAAAAACGAGTAGGACTTGACTATCTTTAAAGTCAATGTATAATGATGACCTTGTTGAATTTGGCTGAGAATTATTAGTAAAATAAATTCAATAAGTTACAGAGAATTATTAGTTAAGGTTCTCAAGTCATGGAAGAGCGTTTATGGTGGATAGCCCTTTATCTCGTTCCAGGTATAGGGGAAAAATTATTTAAAAGATTGATAGATCATTTTGATAGTCCAAGGAAGATATTCAATGCTTCTATGAAAGACTTAGAGATGGTCAAAGGGATAAGCAAGGAGATTGCTAATAAAATAAAATCTTTTGATATAGGTAAAACCTTGAAAAAAGAATTAGAATTAGTGAACAAGAACAATGTTAATATAATGATTTTAAAAGATAAAAAGTATCCTAAAAATCTAAGAAATATTTTTGATCCTCCCCCTCTTCTTTATGTAAAAGGTGAATTAAGAAAGGAGGATGACTTTTCAATATCTATTGTTGGTACTCGGACTCCTACAAGATATGGAAAGCTAACAGCGGAAAGATTAGCCTGGGAACTTGGCTCTCAAGGCCTTACAGTTGTAAGTGGTATGGCGAAAGGGATTGATAGCTATGCTCACGAAGGGGCACTATCAAGCGGAGGAAGATCAATAGCCGTATTTGGTTCAGGTTTAGATGTAGTCTATCCTTCAGAAAATAAAAAATTAATGAATAAGATTATTGATAATGGAGCGATCTTATCCGAGTTCCCTATGCAAACCAGACCGAACAGGGAAAATTTTCCTATTAGAAACAGGATTATTAGCGGTATTTCATTAGGCACGGTAGTCGTAGAGGCCGCTTCCAGAAGTGGTTCATTAATAACAGCTAAATTAGCACTGGAACAAGGAAGAGAGGTTTTTGCAGTACCAGGGAATATCAGTTCAGGAAAGAGTAAAGGAACAAATAGTCTTTTGAAGTTAGGGGCTAAATTAGTGGAAGGGGTAGATGATATTCTAGAAGAATTAAAACCACAATTAAGCCTTTATCCAGAGAAGAAGGTTAAAAATCAGAGTTGCCTGATAAAGAAGACTAAAAGTGAAAGACTTACAGAGGAAGAGGAGAAAATTTGCTCCCTTATAGGAGATGAGGGCAAGCATATTGATAGTATAATTATTGAAAGCTTATTACCTTCGAATAAAGTGGTTAGTATTTTAGCCAAATTGGAGTTAATGGGAATTATTAAACAATATTCTGGTAAGATGTTTTTCAGAAATCATTAGAAAAAGGAGATGTGGTTTGAAAGAAAGAATATTTGGAATTGTTAATCTAATCGTTAATCATATTTTAGAAAATGATGATCTGGATCATGAGAAGAATAATGTTATGGAGAACTTAATCTCCAAGGGATATAATCCAAACGAAATAATAGACGCCTTTACATGGATAAGAAGTTTTGCTACCAATCTATATAATGATATGCAGTTTGATAAATTTTATAATAAACCACATGCCTTTAGGATCTTAAGTGAAGAAGAAAGAATGCGATTTACAGTAGAGGCTTGGGGCTTTCTCATTAAGCTCAGAGAATTAGGGATAATAGATGATTCATTAAGGGAAGAAATAATTAATAAGGCTCTTTTAATCATAGATGACGAAGTTGATCTGGATGATATCATGATTGTTGCATCTTTAGCAGTATTCAGACAATCCTATCCTCTTTTCAAAGAGGAGTTTTTGGATCAATTTCAACACGGTAAAAACTATTTAATAAATTAAGATCAAAGATGTCAAAATCGCTTTTAATAGTCGAATCTCCAACAAAGGCCAAAACTCTTAAGAAATTTTTGGGTAATGATTATGATATCAAGGCCTCTGTTGGACATATTAAGGATTTACCCAAAAATAAGCTTGGAGTTAATTTAGAAAATAACTTTGAACCTGAATATATAACCATTAGAGGGAAAGGAAGGATACTAAAGGAGTTAAGAGGAGCTGCCAGTAAGGTGGAGACAGTATATCTTGCTCCAGATCCTGATAGAGAGGGAGAAGCGATTGCATGGCATATTTCCAAAGAGTTAAAAAATATCCCCCCAAAAAATATCTACAGAATACTTATCAATGAATTCACTCCTAAATCTATATCCCAGGCCTTTAAAAATCCTGGGAGGATCAATGAAGATAAAATATATGCCCAGCAAGCTAGAAGAATATTGGATAGATTAGTAGGTTACATGATTAGTCCCCTCCTGTGGAAGAAGGTTAAGAGGGGCTTAAGTGCCGGGAGAGTTCAATCAGTTGCCCTTCGTCTGATTTGTGAAAGAGAGAAGGAAATTACATCATTTGTTTCTCAAGAGTATTGGTCTATTACTGCCGAATTAGAGGGGAATAGCCTTCCACAGTTTCAGGCAAAACTGTATAAAATTGATAATGACAAGATAGATATAAAAAATGATAAAGATGCTGATAAGATTGTTGAGGATTTAAGAGAAAAGGAATTTATTGTTCATGATATAGAAAAAAAGAAGAAACAAAAGAAACCGTTGCCGCCGTTTATCACCAGTTCATTGCAGCAAGAGGCTTCCAGGAAATTAGGTTTTTCAGTAAAAAAGACAATGATCATTGCACAACAGCTCTATGAAGGTGTAGATTTAGCTGACCAGGGAACGGTCGGCTTAATCACCTATATGCGAACGGATTCAAACAGGATTGCAGTTGAGGCCCAAAATGAAGCAAGAAAGTTTATCATAAAAGAATATGGGGAAGAATATCTTCCAAAGAATCCTCCTATTTATAAAAGCAAGAAAGGTGCTCAAGAGGCTCATGAGGCCATTCGTCCAAGCTTGCCATTGCATCCCCCAGAAAGAGTAAAACCTTTTCTTAGTAAAGATCAGTATTCTTTATATACATTGATATGGAATAGATTTCTTTCAAGCCAAATGTGCCCAGCAATTATAGATTTCACAAGAATATATATCATGGCAGGTAAGTATCTACTTTTAGCGAGTGGTTCTGTTGTTGTCTTTCAAGGGTACACAAAAGTTTACGAAGAAGGAAAGAACAATAATAAAAAAACCGAAGACAATGAAGAAGATGTTTTATTGCCAGATTTAAAAAAAGGAGAAAGGTTGAACCTTATTGATATCGTTCCCCATCAACATTTTACACAGCCACCGCTTCGATTTACAGAAGCTACCCTTGTCAAGGAATTAGAAGACAAAGGTATTGGGAGACCAAGTACTTATGCCGCGATATTAAATACAATAAGAAATCGAGAGTATGTTGATGAAGAGAATAGAAAATTTCATCCTACTGAGCTAGGTATGATAGTTATGGAGTTATTAGTAGAAAATTTCCCCCGTATAATGGATATAAAGTTTACTGCAGAGATGGAAGACCGATTAGATAAAATCGAGGAAGGAAAGAAAGGATGGGTTGAGACCTTGAGAGATTTTTATTCACCTTTCTCTAAAAATTTGGACAGAGCTGAGAAGAATATGATAAATCTTAAAAAGGAGATTGAGCCAACAGATATAAAGTGTGAATGTGGAGATGAGATGGTTAAAAGATGGGGTAGATATGGATATTTTCTAGCTTGCCAAAAGTGTGGAAATACTCAATCAATAAAAAGAGAAGACACCTCAGATAAAAGGATTGAGGAAATGAGCAGTGAGAAGTGTGAAAAATGTGGCTCTTCCATGGTAGTAAAGAGTGGCAGATATGGAGATTTTTTGGCATGCAGTGAGTATCCAAAATGCAAATATACCAAGTCGATAACTTTTGGGGTCTCCTGTCCTGAGAAAGGCTGCAGCGGAAATCTTGTTGAGAGAAAAACCAAGAAAGGAAAAATATTTTACGGATGCAGTAATTTCCCTCGATGTAAGTTTGCCATTTGGGAAAGACCTATACCAATGAGCTGTCCTCATTGTAATCATGAATATCTCGTTGCAAGATGGGATAAAAAGGAGAAAAGAAATTTTCTCACCTGCCCTAATAAAGAATGTGGATATCGAGATGAAGGGGAGGGGGATAAAAAAGATGGGTGACATTATTGTCGTTGGTGGTGGTCTTGCAGGAGCTGAAGCCGCTTGGCAGATTGCAGAGAGAGGTGGAAAGGTGGAGCTGGTTGAGATGAGGCCTTGTAAGATGACTCCAGCACATAAGACCCATTTTTTAGCTGAACTTCTCTGCAGTAATTCTTTGAAGTCAGATGTGAACATCAGTGCTCCCGGTCTCCTAAAAAAGGAAATGAGATTACTTGACTCTTTGATTATAAAGGTAGCGGACGAAACAAGGATTCCTGCAGGGACCGCCTTGGCAGTCGATAGGCACCGATTCGCTTCAAAAATCACTCATATGATTGAGACCCATAAAAATATATCGGTAGTAAGAAAAGAGTTTCAAGAATTATCAAGCGATAACATTAC
>DATKYB010000147.1 GCA_035528715.1 Nitrospinota bacterium
TAGTTCTGATGGGCTTATTAGATTTAAAGTTAAAGTAACCAATGCAGGAGCTGGTCATTATCTCCCCACAGGACTTACCTTTGTCAGACAGATGTGGCTTCATGTAATCGTCAAAGATGAAAAGGGTAATATTGTATTTGAATCTGGCAAAGTTGATAAAAAAGGTAACATTGATCCTGAAGCAGTAATTTATAGATCCGTTCTAGGAGATAAAGATGGAAAGCCCACATATTTTTTACCAGGAGCTAAAATCATAATCTCAGACTATCGAATCTCTCCTATGGGCTATAAAAAAGAAGCTTACTCTTTTCCGTTAAAAAAAGGAGATCGACCTCCTTTAACAGTGAATGCTGTTCTACAATACAGAAGCGCTCCACAATCGCTTGTAAATTCCCTTTTAGGAAAGGATGCTCCAACTATTCCTATTCTTGACATGGCAGAAGCATCTGCAACGATAAAATAAAATTAACATCGATAGAGTTATTTTTGTCTACCGCTGTCTTGGACCTTATCGATTGAAATCCTCAACAAGTCTAACTCTTCACATCTACCTTAATGGTTTTCTTCTTACTTAATTTTTTCTTTGGTATCAAGATCTCAAGAACTCCCCTGTTATATTTGGCTTTTAATCCCTTAGATTCTACTATAATTGGTAGATGGATTATCCTATGAAATCTTCCATAAAATCTCTACCTCGTAAGATAACCATCAACCTTTTTTCCTATATCCCCTTTTCTTTCTCCTGAGATAGCTAAGACATGACCGTCAAAGGATATAATGGTTCCATGAAAATTTTTTAAAAGATGGAAGATAAGGTTCTGAATTGAAATATTAATCAAAAATATCTTCTAAAGGAGTGGGATAGCTAACAACCTCTTTTTTTCTACGAACAAATACATACAAAATTCCAGAAACATAGAGATCAACAAAAAACATCTTGTTTCTTCTCGCCATAAACCTCATCGTTTTACACGCTAATTTTGGAACCCCATAGATAACGGGAACAATTAGGAATATGGTGAAAATTCCTAAAGCGATCTGTTTCATGAAAAATAAATAAATAGCCATTAAAACAATAGCTATAGGAATGTTGTTGAGAACAAGACCTAAGAGCCTTAAGAATACAGGACAATATTTTTCTAAATGTTTTACACCTACCTGCGTGGACCACCAACTGTTAGATAAGGTCATATCTAATAACCATGATATTTCTCTCCTCTTTTCCGCTGTCCTTATTTTATTAAAAAATGTATCAGATATAGTCAGAGTCATGTATTCTCTCTACTTTTTATTGATAATGTTGAATCTCTCAATATTTAATTTACTCTGAAAATTTATTATTTTATACTTATTTGAATTGACGATTTCTGTCAAGTCTTTTTATAACTTGAAGGACCTAAGATAAAACTTTTAAAAAGTTATTGCCTCTTCTTTTTATTTATGCTAAAAACAAAAAACTTTTATCTTTAAGAGGAGGATTTTAATGGACTATTTCCTGACTGATGAACAAAAAGAGATTAGAAATCTAGCCCGCCAGATTGCCGATGAAAAGATTGCACCTGTTGCCATTGAATACGATGAAAAGGGAGAGTTCGCATGGGAAATAGTTGAGATCTTGGCAAAATCTGATCTCTGCGGTCTATACATCGATGAAAAATATGGAGGATTAGGTGGAGGAGTCTTTGAACTCTGTCTTGTTACAGAAGAACTAAGTAGGGCATGCGGCGGAATCGCTCTTTCCATCGCCGCAACTGCACTGGGAGCATTTCCAATCATCCTTAGTGGTTCTGAAGATCAGAAGGAAAGATATCTTCCTGATATAGCAAAAGGAAAAAAACTTGCAGCCTTTGCTATCACTGAGGCTGATGCTGGAAGCGATGTCGGTGCCATGCAGACCACAGCTCGTAGGGAGGAAAATTTTTATATACTAAACGGTACCAAACAGTGGATAACAAATGCAGGAGAAGCAGAAATCTATGTAGTCATTGCTATGACAAATAAGAGCAAGGGACCAAGGGGAGCAAGTGCCTTTATTGTAGAAAAAGGATTTCCTGGAATATCCTTTGGTAAAAAGGAAAATAAGATGGGAATCAGATCTTCTGCAACAAGGGAGGTCATTTTTGATGATTGCAAGGTCCCAAAGGAAAATCTCCTCGGTGGTGAAGGTAAAGGTTTTATAATAGCTTTAAAAAACTTTGACCATTCTAGACCAGGGGTAGGAGCTCAAGCTATTGGAATTGCTCAAGGGGCATTAGAAAAAGCTGTTCAATATGCCAAGGAAAGGGAACAGTTTGGAAGCCCCATATCATCCTTCCAAGGAATACAATTCATGCTCGCAGATATGGCCACTCAGATCGAAGCTGCCAGAGCCCTTGTTTATTCTGTGGCTAAAGCTATTGACAGCGGCCAAAAAGGGTTTGCAAAGGAATCAGCCATGGCAAAGCTGTTTGCCTCAGACGTGGCTATGAAGGTAACGACTGATGCGGTTCAGATATTCGGTGGTTATGGATATATGAAAGAATATCCTATTGAAAAGATGATGAGGGATGCCAAGATTACTCAGATCTACGAGGGAACAAATCAAATACAGAGGAGCATCATAGCCCATGCATTAATTAAAGAGGCAGCCAGTAAAAAGAAGAAATAGCAGGGGTAACAAATGAAAATTATAGTTTGCGTGAAAGATGTCCCTGATACTGAATCCAATATAAGGATTACTCATGATGGTAAAGGGATAGAACAAGAAAGCGTAACATTTATCCTCAATCCTTATGACGAATTTGCTGTTGAAGAGGCTTTGAGGATAAAAGAATCAATTGGTGGAGAGGTAACGGCGCTCACCCTGGGCCTGCAATCCGCTGAAAGAGTCCTAAGAGCATGCTTTGGGTTAGGTGTTGATAATGGCATTTTAATTAGAGATGATAGCTTTACAAACGACCCCTTCCTTACTGCCTCCGCCATTGCGTCTTATCTAAAGAACATATCCTTTGACATCCTTTTGTTTGGTAAAAAAGGAGTTGACCTTAATTATGGCCAAGTAGGAGTTATGACCGCAGAAATATTGGGGATACCATCTGTTTCTGCAATAACCAAGCTAGAAATTGGAGAGAGTAAAGTCCTGTGCCATAGAGAAGCTGAAGGAAACGTTGAGAAACTTGAAGTGCCCCTTCCGGCTGCCTTTACTGCTGAAAAAGGCCTCAACGAACCTCGATACCCTTCCTTAAAATTAAAGATGCAAGCAAAGAAAAAAGAGATTCAAGTAGTAGAAGCTCAAAAGACTGACTCGAGAATAAATTTAGTCAAAATGGAATATCCTCCTAAAAGACCGGAAGGTAAGATTATTGAAGATAACCCAGAAGCAGCATCAAAGCTTGTAGATTTTTTGCATAATGAGGCAAAGGTCTTTTAGCTCATAAACTGAAAGGACTCATAGATGTCAATATTTGTATTTGCTGAACAAAAAGATGAAGAATTCAAAAAGTGTGTTTACGAAGCAATAAGCCTTGGCAGAGGCTTTGGAGATAAGCTTGGAATGGAGGTTACTGTATCAGCAATTGGCAATAATATAAGCAATATCGTACAAAAATTAAAAGATTATGGCGCTGACATAATAAATATTGTTGATGATCCGTCCTTAAAAAACTATTTACCCGAGTTATACACAGATATCCTTGTTGAACAAATAAAAGAGTCCGGCGCTAAAATAGTCATTTTAGGATCAACATCAATAGGGCTTGATCTTGCTTCTCGCATCGGAGCAAAATTAGAAGCCTCGGTTGCTACAGATTGTATAAATATTGAACTAGAAAATGGCCAGATAATCGCCTTTCGTTCGATCTATGTTGGCAAGGCAATAGGAAAGGTAAAATTTGAAAAGGAACCAGCAATCCTGACTCTTCGGACAAATGTGTTTCCCATCATAAAAAAGGAAGGAAAGGGAGATACGGTAACAAAAGAGTTGAATAAAGATTTATCTCAAACAAAAATGGTTATAAAAGAGATCATAAAATCCTCAAAGGGGAAAAAAGATATAGAAGAAGCAGAAGTTATCGTTTCTGGTGGAAGAGGGATGAAGGGACCAGAACGCTTTTCTATTCTAGAAGAGTTGGCTACTCTTCTTGGGGGAGCAGTTGGAGCTTCAAGGTCGGTTGTTGATTCTGGATGGCGAGGCCATGAGGATCAGGTTGGTCAAACAGGAAAAACAGTTTCTCCTACTCTATATATCGCTTGTGGCATATCAGGGTC
>DATKYB010000148.1 GCA_035528715.1 Nitrospinota bacterium
AGATGCTACCCCTATTTGGGGTCTGAATACTGCTGATTCGCAGCACTACATTAAAGAGATTTTGAAAGACCAGACTGTTCGCCCTTTTGTTATTGGACCAGCAGGTGAAAACCTGGTGAGGTATGCTTCGGTAATTGCTGAGAAGAGAGCAGCTGGTAGAAAAGGTGTTGGAGCTGTTTTTGGATCAAAAAACCTTAAGGGAATAGTAGTAAAAGGTTCAAAGAGTGTCAAGTATGCTGATGAAAAGGGTTTTCAAGAGGTTGTGAAAAAAATTGCAAAAGCATTTCAAGACAGCCCAACCCTTTATCCGAAATTCGGCAACTTCGGGACAGCAGGAAATGTGGAGAACTGTATTTCCAAAGGCCAGATGCCTGGACCCAACTTTATTGAGCCTGCAGGGGAGGAATACCTTCCCATAGGAGCTCAAAAGAATATTGAGTATCGAGTCAGGAGGTATGGTTGTTATCTCTGTCCTATTAGGTGCGGTCAGGTCAGGCTTGTTAAGAGCGGAAAGTATGCAGGCTGGGCAACCGAAGGGCCAGAGTTTGAGACTCTATTCTCGCTTGGTTCTCAGATTGGGGTTAATGATCCTGCTTTTATCATAGCTGCTGATAGGGTCTGCGATGATTTAGGGATGGATACCGTATCTGCTGGAGTATGTATTGGGTTTGCAATGGAGCTTTATGAAAAGGGAATCCTTAAAAAAGATGACTGCGAAGGCTATGATTTAAAATTCGGAAACGACGATGCTGCCTTTAAGCTGCTTTATAAAATAGCCTATAGAGACGGATTTGGGGATCTCTTAGCAGAAGGGGTTAGGAGAGCAGCAGAGAAGATAGGAAAGGGTTCAGAGAAATATGCCATGCATGTCAAGGGATTGGAGCCTCCCGGATATGATCCAAGAACCTGCAAATCCATGGGATTAAATTATATGACTTCCTTTACAGGAGCAGACCACTCAAGAGGCTATCCTCCTCAAGAGATTTTTGGTGCTCACCACAAGGTGCCTTGGGAAGTAGATCCGTATTCCTGGGATAGAAAGGCAGAACTAACAATATATAATCAGGATGTTGGGGGTGCCTGTAAAGACTGTTCGATGTTCTGTACCTTTGCATACCGAAACGCCTTAATTCCTGCCAACCTTCACATCAAGTATTTTGCAGAAATCTGGAAGACCGCAACAGGATTTGATGTCACAGAAGATGATATTTCTAAGGTAGGCGAGAGGTACAACAATCTGGCACATGCCCTGTTATTGAAAGAAGGATTTACCAGAAAAGATGATTACTTACCTGAAAGATTGATGACAGAGCCTCATAAGATTGGGCCTGGAAAGGGTCAGATAATGGACAGAGAAAATTGTGAAAAGCTCTTAGATGAGTTTTATACCTTGAGGGGATGGGATAAGAATGGTATTCCTAAAAGAGAGAAGCTGGTTGAACTCGGAATGGATTATGTTGCAGAAGATTTAGGATTAAAAGAAACTGAAAAAGTTGGAGAGTGATTTTTTAAGATGGTCGCTGTAAAAATTCAGAGTATGTTTGATTTTGTAGAGATATTCGGTCAACCTGAGGTTAAGATTGATGTAAAGGAAAATACCTCAATAAAAGACCTTCTTTTGTTATTGATAAATCAATACGGTGAGAAATTGAAAGAAAAGATGATTGATCCTAAGACAGGAGATGTTTTTGAACACTTAGAGATCCTTTGCAATGGAAGAAATATCAAATTTCTTCATGGAAATGATACAACCCTCAGAGAAGGTGATAGTGTAACTATCTTTGTCCCCATAGGCGGCGGTTCTTTATAAGTCGGTGAGTTTTGAAAATATTTAAGAAATAAAAAAGCCCGCTTAAGTAAAAGCGGGCTTTTTTAAAGAGTTCTAACCCTATTTCCTTCCGTTTAAATAATCCTCAAGTTCTTCAGGTCTGGAAATAAGAGCATCGTACCAGCTATCAAACTTTTCGCAATCTGGTGGGAGATGTTGTCTGCATTTTAACGGTCTTTTAGCATATATCTTGCACATGTTATTCCGATCCAGATAAATACACCTACCCTTAATTGTGAGGTACCATCTATAGTTTCTAATAGCTACACTTACAGTATTATAATGAAGATGCCATTTCAGGTCGTCTATTTCAGCTCTGGTTCTGGGCTTCGTTATCATCATAGCAAGGTCTCTACAACAAGGGGCAGGGCACTTTATACAGATGGAGTTCTTTTTCAACTTATTATTCTGCTTTTTTATTTTTCTTTTTTTCTGAGCCATATTCCTTTAGCTAACTTTAAAAGGAACCTTTATTTATATTTGAACTGATTCTCTTTTACTAAAAAGAGAGGATTCAGTCAATAATTTTTATTGAATTATGATTCGGGTTTTGTCGTTGTTGATAGTGATTTTTTATGGTTTTCAGTTTATAATTAAAATAATTGAAAAAGGGATGTTCCGTTTTTAAAATGGTTAGTAAAAAAAAGAAAAAAAAAGGAAAATTCAGATATTTTTTATTGTTTCTAGCCGTTATTACCTTTCTTTATATCACCCTCTCTATCTATATTGAGAATCTAATCAAAAAGGAAATAAGTCAGACCTTTGGTTCTGATCTTCTTATAGGTAAGATGTTAATACAGCCTATACATCTCAAGTTTAAAGAGGTGAGGTTAAAAGATCCATATTCAAAAAAGATTCTTTTTAAAGCGGATTCTATTTTTATAAGGCCTCATCTAAAAACCATATTGAAAAAAAGATTAGTTATAAGCCAGATAAAGATTTACAAGCCCTTTACAACCATTGAAGTTTCAAAAGATGGAAAAATAAGAACTCCTTTTGTAAAACTTACTTCAAAGAAAAATAAAGAAAAGGAGAAAAAGAGATTTAAGATATACATAAAAAGGATTCGATTAATAAATGGAGAGGTAGATTTTATTAATCGTCAAACTTTAAGCCCTTATCACAAGATTCAGCTAAGCAGATTAAATGCTAAGATAGATGACATTTTAATTCCGAGACCTTATTTAAACTCTAAAATAGATTTAAATGGATTGATCAAAGGAAAAAGAAAAGATGGTTCTTTTCGCTTCTTTGGTTGGATCAATTTCGATAATAAAAATACAGAAACAAAGTTATCAGTTAGAGGACTCGATTTAAAACTCCTTGAGCCATACTACAAAAAAAATGTTAAAACAAGGATAGAATATGGGTTATTAGATGCTAATTCTCTTATTAAGATTAAAGATGCGAAACTCAATGCTCCAGGAATAATTCGTTTGAGGGAGTTGAAAATCAAGCCCGATTCACATAACCGGAAATTTTTAGGGGTTTCATCTCATCGTCTTCTTACATTCTTAAAAGACAATAATGGTTCTATTGATTTGGAGTTCAATATAGAAGGTGATATAAGAAATCCAAGGTTCAGCATAAGGGATTCTTTAATCAGGAAATTGGGAGAATCTATCGGTAGAAAATTAGGAAGCCCTATAACGGCAGCAGAAAAGGTTGTTAAAAAAACAGGCAAAAAAGGAGCAGAGATTTTAAAGGGGCTTGAATCGGCTGCTAAAAAGGTAGAAGGATTCTTAAAGAGGCTGATAAATCCAAAAGGAGGTGATTAAACATGGATATGCTTTTAACAGATATTAAGGGATTTGATGAGTTAACTGGTGGTATACCAAAAGGGACGAGGACAATTATTATTGGCCCATCAGGTTCGGGCAAAACAGTTTTTTCCATGCAGTTCTTATGGACCGGGTTAAAAAACAGTGAAAGGGTTTCCTATAATATCTTTGACAGGCCCTTTCCCTCTTTAATGGAGTACTTTAAGTCTTTTAACTGGAAGATTGAAGAGTATATAGAAAAAGGTTTTTTTATTCCTATACAGTCCTTTACTCATCATGAGGAGTATAAAAGGGATCCGCGAATTAAATATTTTGAGTTAACTAATCTTGAAGAGATGAAGAGAATAGATTTGGAGCTTTCAGAAAAAAAGGTAACCCGACTGATTTGCGGGGATATAAGCCAGGTTATTTTTTCGTTGATTCCGATTGAGCAAATGAACCAGATTGAGAGCTGGACATCCAACTGGATATGGTTTGAAAAGGTAACAGTTATGGATGTGATATTATCAGGTTTTTTGGATGAGATAGGGAAAAAGAATTTTGACCTCAACAAGAAAGGGGCGCAGAATATTATCCATTTAAGGGTTGCCGGAAGAAAAAGGGAGATGAAAATTGAAAAGATGGAAGGTGTCCAACATCCACTGGATTGGATACCCTTTGTCATAAATGAAGGGGGGATTGAGATTCATTTGTAGGTTAAAAAAAGCAAGCGTCCTATAGTTATTGTTGATTAATTGAGTTTAATTTCCACCTCAGATTATTCATTACAGATTCAGCAACATTAGCAAGATGGTCCCCAATCTTTTCTATATTATCTACAAAATCAATAAAGAGTAGTCCGCTAATAAGCTTGCACTTTCCCTCGTTAAGCCTTTCAACATGGTTTTGTTTTAATTCTAATTGTAGCTGATTTACTCTTTCTTCTCTTTTTAGCGCCCTTTTAGCCAAGGTCTTATCGTTGTTTTCCAATGCCTTCGTAAGTTCATCAAACATATGATTGACCTCATCAGTTATGAGATGTAATTCATCGATTGCCCAATGAGTAAGGGCTGCTTTTTGATCTATTTTTCTATGGGCCAGCTCAACAATATTTTCTGCGTGGTCACCCATTCTTTCTATGTCGTTTACTGAGTGAAGAAGAACGGGTATGGTCTGGGATTCTTCACGATTAAGGGATTTTTGAGTTAATTGCACAAGATAAGCAGTAATCTCCTTCTGGAGGTTGTCTATCGTCTCCTCTTTTTGAATAACATTATCTAAAATCTTCCTGTTGTCTTCAAAAAAACCGATTACCGCCTCATCTAAGGCCTTTTTAGCCAATTCCATCATTCGAAGAGTCTCCTTTATCGCCTGGTTTATAGCAATCGGAGGGGTATTTAATAGGTGTTTTTCAAGATACCTTGGAGTAAAGTCTATAAATCCTTCCCTTTGCGGGACTAACTTTATGGCGGCCTTTTCTAAGAGACTTAATAGCGGGAGGAACACCACAAAGGTATTAAAAATATTGAATGCGCTGTGAGCCACAGCAATATGAAGCATAATACTGTTTTTAGTTATTTCTCCTGGTACAATAAACTCTATGAACCGCTGGTAAATTCCTGTATAGACAAGGATAAGCATGTATGAGACCCCTATCACATTGAAGAGAAGATGTGCCATAGCTGCTCTTTTTGCTGTTGTATTAGCATTTATAGCTGCTATTTGTGCGGTTATGGTTGTTCCTATATTATCTCCAAGAATAAGAGGGATAGAGGCTTCAAAGCTTATTACACCATTGAAGGCAAGGAGCTGAATCACTGCTATAGTTGCACTACTGCTCTGAAGGATCATTGTAACGATGGTTCCAACCAGAACTGCAAGGATAGGGTAGTCAGAAAATTTTAAAAATAACTCTTTCATCGCTCCACTTTCTTTAAGGGGTTGAAATACCTCCTTCATGATTGCAAGGCCCATAAAGAGGATTCCAAAACCGAGGATGACCTGGCCCCAGTATTTTATCGTTCTCGATTTGCCTAATATTGTCATTGCAAAGCCAATTCCAACCGCTGGTAAGGCGTAGTTAGTAATTTTAAAGATGGCTAAGAAGGATACCAACCATGCTGTAAATGTTGTACCTATATTTGCACCCATGATAACACTTATGGCTTGCCTCAAAGTGAGGAGACCAGCATTCACAAAGCCTACTACCATGACTGATGTGGCGCTACTGCTCTGAATAAGAAGGGTTACCAATGTCCCAATAATAATTCCAAGAAGAGGTGTTTTGGTAAGAAACTGGAGAATATCCTTCAATTTTTCTCCTGCTACGCTTCTCAGAGCTTCTGACATGAGCTTCATACCAAAGAGAAAGAATCCCAGACCACCTATCAGACCAAAAATGATGTCTGTAGCCATTTTATCTCCTTTTTTAATTCACTTATAAGCAGAATTTTATAGAGGCTTTTGATGAATTCCTATATCTTTAAAAGAGGAATATAAACCAATTTTTAATAGAATCAAAGATATATTTTTAATTCAATTCATAATAATATGCTTCCTTGAATTTTCCAATTAGCAATTATATATTTATTTTTAGAAACGTAAATCATTATAATTTTCTTAGTAAAGGGGGGATAGCAATAATGGGAAATATATTTCTCAAAAAGATTTTAATCCCTACGGATTTTTCAAAATATTCTGAAGCAGCTATTCATTTCGGTTTATCATTAGCAAAGAAATTTAATTCTGAAATCTATTTTTTGAATGTATCTCCTCCTGAATTTACGTTTTACAGCGGTATGAGGACAAGTGTTCATACAGAGGTGAAAAGAGAAGAAGAAAGAGATGTTAAGAAACATAGGGAAGAGTTAGAAGAATTCATAAAGAAATTCAACATGGAAGATTTGCGGGTTAATTACCTTGTTAAATCAGGACCTCCCTTCGTAGAAATTATTATAGCAGCTAGAGAAATCAATGCGGATCTAATCGTTATGGGAACCCACGGTAGAAGTGGTCTTTCTCATGTTATGATTGGAAGTGTCGCTGAAAAGGTTGTTAGAAAATCTCCTTGTCCTGTTGTGACCATAAAGCCAAAGGATTTAAAATTCGAGATGCCTTAGAAAATAGAAGAGAGCTTTTAGATATCCTTAAGGCATGATAATCTTATTTTTTATCCCTTTTTTTGAGAGAAGCTTGGAAGTTTTATTGGCGTCTTTTTCGGATGAATAAGCCCCTATTAATATCTTATATTTGACGGTATCTTCTAGACCTTTCGTTCTAAAAGGAAATATGAAAGGTGAGTATCCCATCGTTCTTAATTCTGAGTCTCTTTTTGAGGCTGATTTAAAAGAATCAAATGTATCTAACCCAAGAGAATATGGAAGTTTTAATGGATAGGCAGATTTCATCTTCTTTTTACTCTTTAAGTGAGATTTAAAATTCAAACACTCTTTTTGGTTTTCAAATCTTCCTATAAAAATTCTATAGTAACTTCCCTTCTTAGGAATATTAAACAACCCAAAATAAGCAGGATAGCCTTCTTTTACCAAAGAGGTCATGAATCTTCGAGCATTAGCAAACTCTCTAAAAGAGGCAACATGAAGTACATACGGATAGTGTTTATCCGCTGAAAATATCAGCGATTCATCTTTTTCTTTTATTTCTTTTTTTATTGCAATCTTTTCTACTTTATCTTTCTTAAATTTATCCTTTTTCTCAATTTCTCTTTTTTCTGTTTTTTCTTCTTTTATTGCTTCTGGAGGTTTAGCGATCTTTTCGTCTTCTCTTAAAGGACCAATATCTTTTTCTTTGGGTTTTTCTGGTTCGATCAGGGTGGTTAGCTTAACTTCTTTTAAGGGGAGAAGAAAATTAATATATGCCCATATACCAGCACCACCAATAAAAACAATTAAAAGCAAAGATAATATGACATAAAAGATTTTTATCTTATTTTTATTATTATTTTCAGCGGTTTTTGATTTCTTTGGTTTTTCTCTCTTAAACCTAATCCCAGGGCCTCTATGAATAAGATTTACATTTTTCATTTTCAAAACTTACTTTTTTGAAAAGGTTGTTATATGTTTTACAACACCTTTATTATTCATGAATATAATAACATTTTTGCCTATTTCCTTTATACTATCGTAAATCAAGATTTCTTCTGCTTCTTTTGACCAGAATAGTTTATCAGGCTTCCCATAATTTGCTATGAGATAAGCCTTTGTGGTTTTACCGATTGTTATTTCCTTTTTCTCAGGCTCCTCTTTTTTTGCAATCTTATTCTTTTTTTTCTTCTCCTCATTTCCCTTTTTTTCTAAGGCCTTTTCTTTTTTAATCTTCTCCTTGTCCTTTTTTTTAGCGATTTTCACCTTTTTACTTTCGGAGGATTTTTTGGCAGATTTAGCACCCCCACACCCATGAAGCAATGAAATAGCTATGATTAATGAAATAAGCCAGAAGAAATATCTGATATATAATTTTCGAAACATAAAATAATTAATTTAAATTAAAGCAAAGTTAAGAGATTTTAAATAAAATATTTTCAACAATCAAGTAATTTTTAGAATTCTTTATGAGTTCTTTATATCTATGTGAGGCTAAAATAGCTAATATCTGATTAAATTGGAATAGAAATTTTTTAAAATTTTTCTGTAGAGCCTTTTGAGGAGAATTAGTGATAATTGAAGGCATAGAATTAAATGTCTTGCCAAAATCTTCCTATTTATTTGAAAAAGATCTGAGAGAATTCTTATAAAACTATTGATAAATATATAGAAGTAGGATAATATGGTTTCATTTTGGAGGGAGAAAAATTGTCAAAGATCAATGAGCTTCGTGAAAAGATCAATAAAATTGATGAGAAGATATTAGATCTTCTCAACAAAAGGGCAAGGGGTGCCATAGAAATTGGAGAGAACAAAAAGAGGCTAAAAACGAATTTTCATGTTCCTGAAAGGGAGAGGGAGATATATTCCAGGCTGGAGCGGCTTAACAAGGGTCTTTTCCCCAAAGAATCTCTAAAGTCTGTTTTCAGAGAAATTCTTTCAGCCACACTTTCATTAGAGATGCCCTTAAACATATCTTATCTGGGTCCTCAGGCAACCTTCACTCATCTTGCCTGCTTACAAAAGTTTGGATTTTCCGCACATTATATCTCCTTAAATAGTATTGATGAGGTTTTTAATGATGTGGAAAGGGGAAGGTCAACATATGGGGTTGTTCCTATAGAAAATTCTATAGAAGGGGTTGTAAATCACACCCTTGATATGTTTATTGAATCAAATCTTAATATATGTGCTGAGATATCCCAGGAGATTTCTCATAATATGCTTTCTCTGGAGGATAATCTGGAATCTATCCAAAAGATATATTCACATCCCCATGCCTTGGCCCAATGTAAAGTTTGGTTGGAGAACAATATGCCAAAAACACCTCTTCATGAGGTTTCCAGCACAGCAAAGGCAGCAGAAATGGCTTCTAAAGAGCGTAATACAGGAGCTATAGCAAGTGAGGCCGCAGCCTTTTTATATGATTTGAAAATCGTTACAAAAAGAATAGAGGATAATATAAATAATTTCACAAGATTTCTTGTAATTGGGAAGGAGCCCGTAAAGAGAACGGGAAATGATAAGACTTCGATTTTTTTCTCTATAAAAGATAGGGTAGGTGCTCTCTATGAAGTATTGGGTACTTTTTCAATAAATAAGATAAATTTAACCAAGATAGAATCTAGGCCATCAAGGAAAAAGATCTGGGAGTATATCTTTTTCCTTGATATCGAGGGCCATATAGAGGATAAAAAGATTAAAAAGGCCATAGAAGATTTAAAGGAAAAGAGTCTATTTCTTAAGATATTAGGTTCTTATCCAAAGGGGAGTTAGAATTGAAGGAGCTTGTTGGTAAGCATATAAGGGGATTAATTCCTTATGAACCTGGAAAACCGATTGAGGAGTTGGAAAGAGAATTGGGCATTAAAAATTCTATCAAGCTGGCATCAAACGAAAGTCCTGTAAGCCCTTCACCTTTAGTGGTTCAGGCACTTAAAAAAAATTTAAAGGTTTTGAATCGCTATCCTGATGGTGGGGGGTTTTATTTAAAAAAGGCGCTATCCAATAAAATGGGACTTAAGATGTCGAATCTTATTTTAGGTAATGGTTCTAATGAAATAATAGAGCTTATTGCAAAGACATTTTTAATGCCTAGGGAAGAGGCTATCATGGGACATCCTGCATTTATTGTTTATCAACTATCTGTTCAAGGAGTTAATGGGAAAAAGATAATTGTTCCTTTAAAGAACCTTACCCATGATTTAATGGGTATGGCTGCAAGGATTACAAATCAAACGAGGTTGATATTTATCGCAAATCCAAATAATCCAACGGGAACCATGGTTACAGATATGGAAATGAGAAGGTTTATGAATAAGATTCCCAAAAGAGTTATTGTTGTTGTCGATGAGGCTTATTATGAATATGTTACAAGAAATGACTTTCCTAACACAATAGACTATTTAAAAAAAGGAAGAAATATTATCATTCTAAGGACTTTTTCAAAGATTTATGGATTGGCTGGGTTAAGAATTGGATATGGAATGGCTAATGAAAAGTTAATCAAAGAGTTAAATAAAGTCCGCCAACCATTTAATACCAATTCATTAGCTCAAATAGCTGCTCTTACATCTTTAGATGATAGAGAATATATAAAAAGAAATCGGAAATCGAATAAAGAAGGAAGGGAGTATTTTTATAAGAATTTTCATGAAATGGGCCTTCAGTATACTCCTTCTGAGGCCAATTTTCTTTTGGTAAAAGTTGGTGACGGAAAGGATGTTTATAAACGACTCTTAAAAAAGGGTATTATTGTTAGGCCAATGGGAGGTTATGGTCTTCCAGAATATATCCGGGTAACAATTGGGTTCCCCATAGAAAATAAAAAGTTTATAAAGGTATTCAAAGAAGTAATAAAGTCATAGTTAAAAGGGTTGAAATAGCTGTATATATCATCAGAGATCATATCAATAATCTCTAGATAGGAAAAGCCTTCTTCTAAATTCCATTAGAGAGATTTAGAGGTAGAAGAATTATGGATATTTATTTTAGACGTATGACTATTATTGGTGTTGGACTTATCGGGGGTTCTTTAGCTAGGGTATGTAAAAAAAAGAATCTTGTTGGCGAGATAATAGGGGTTGGTAGAACTGAAGGAAATTTAAAAAAAGCCAAGGAGTTAGGAGTTATTGATCAATATTATCTTAATACTAAAAAAGCTGTCAATGATGCTGATCTAGTTATTTTAGCTACACCTGTCTCATCTTTTGTTAAAATTATGAATGATATAAGACCTAATCTTAAAAAAGGCTCAATCGTTATAGATGTTGGGAGCGTTAAATTAGGTTTTTTGATAGAGGTTGAAAATTTGTTGCCTAAAGGTGTCCACTTTGTAGGAACACATCCGATTGCAGGTACAGAAAAATCAGGAGTTGGGGCCTCTTTTTTAGAGCTTTTTCAAGGTGCGAAATGCATTATCACTCCTACTCCCAAGACCAATAAGAAAGCTCTTGATAAAGTTGTAGAGCTGTGGAGACAGACAGGATCTGATGTAATCATAATGGATCCTGCTAGGCATGATAGAATATTGTCAGCAATAAGCCATCTTCCTCATTTAATAGCTTATGCTCTAGTAAATACCATTGAAGATATTAATAATGTTGAAGAGGATGTTCTTTCTTACTCTGCTGGTGGATTTAGAGACTTTACGAGAATTGCATCAAGTTCTCCTGAGATGTGGCGAGATATATGCTTGCTGAATAAAAATTCCATTATTGATTCCATCAATAGGTTTAAATATAACCTGGAATTACTAAAGAATTTTATAGAAAATGAAGATGGGACTAGATTAGAAGAGAGGTTTAAAAAGGCAAAGTATCTTAGAGATAATATAAATAAGTAATTTTAATCATTGACTAAAAAAATTAAATTATGTTATTATATTTAGTTTAAATAATGAAAAGGGGGTAAATTTTGGTATGCCAAGAGATAAAGATGGAGAAGGCGTTGAGCAGGTTAAAAGGCGTTCTCGAAAGAAAGACACTCAGAATATGAATGAGTTGTATGAAAAAAGTTTTGAGAGGATAAAAGAAGGGGATATTGTAAAGGGAAAAATAATACAGTTTGAAAAAGATGTAGCGTTAGTTGATATCGGTTATAAATCTGAAGGTTACATATCATTGAATGAGTTTCCTGGTA
The DNA here is from genome assembly GCA_035528715.1 of Nitrospinota bacterium. NCBI lineage: Bacteria > Pseudomonadati > Nitrospinota > Nitrospinota bacterium. The sequence goes on from DATKYB010000148.1 coordinate 11,832, forward strand.
GTGGTGTTGATCTAAAAGTTGGTGATGAGGTTGAGGTACTATTAGAGACTACGGAAGACAAAGATGGTCGGGTTGTCCTCTCGAAAGAAAGAGCTGACAAGATAAAGATTTGGGATGAATTAGAAA
>DATKYB010000149.1 GCA_035528715.1 Nitrospinota bacterium
TTCTTTAGTCATCATCGATGAATTGCAGTTGATTAATGATTCAAAATGGGGTCTTCTGCTGGAAAGTATGGTAAGCCATATCGATACAAAGAATAAAAATATTAAAATCATCGCCCTTTCAGCTTATATTGAAGAGCAGGAAGCTCTTTTAAGGTGGTTTCCTGCACGAACCCTTATTTCCTATCAACGTCCGGTGGAACTGCGAAAAGGCATAGTAAGAGGTGGTGTCTTTAAATATGTTACTTCTAATAAGAAGGAAAATTGCAAAAAAGAAATATTTTTTAAACCGGAGGCAGTTCGTGAAAATTGTTTTGAAGATTATTTGTTGGAGACAGTCAGGTATCTGGTAAAACAGAGAGAATCGGTCTTGATATTTTTTGCAACCTGTGCAGAGACACAAAAATGGGCTAAGTGGCTGGCCTCTCAATTAGAGAGCCCCGGGGCAACTTGTGCCTTAAAAGAGCTGGAGGAAATGGAAGACACTTTATCCCGTGATGAATTGAGAGAGACCTTGGAAAAAGGGATTGCTCATTATAATCAGAACCTCTCATGGGAAGAAAGAAATTTGATTGAGACTTATCAAAAAGAGGGGGAAATAAAGGTTATCTGCGCTACCAGCATTATGACAATGGGTATCAATCTTCATTTTAAGAATGTGATTATTGCCATGGATAAAATATATAATGATGAAGGAAATTACCCTCCTAATTATCGAACCAGCCTCACCTTTGCCGCTATTGAAAATATGGCCGGAAGAGCCGGGATATTAAATATAGAAGAAATGAGAAAAGAGGGCAATTCTTTTAATTTTCAAAACAGGCAGGAGTTTGGAAGGGTCATCTTTTTGGCTCATTCCCTGCTCTTTCAGACCATTTACCAGAATCTTTATTTTAAATCTTTAAGAGATAATAATTACAATCATAAGGCAAATATGCAGTTAGTAAATATAGACAATGATTTTCTTACTTATCTTTTAAGGGTAGTGGTAAATCTAAATTTTAAGCATAATGAGTTAAAGATTAATTTAATAAAAGAGGAATTTGTTTCCCGAAAAAATCAGAGTAAATCCGATGATGGAAATTTCCTTTCCGGTTACTGGCAGTTTGCTTTTAATAAGGCAAATATCGATAAAAAAATAGAGAATTGCCTGAATATTTTAAAAGAAAACCGATTGATAAGGATGAATGAAAATGGTGTTTTATCTCCTACCGACAGCGGTATTTTAATAGCTGCTAAAAGAATTAAAGTTGAAACTTTTTTGTTTTTTAAATCCTGGTTGAGATATTGTAAAAATGGAGATATTAGCAATCTGGAGATTCTTTTTTTGCTGGCTTTAAGCCCGGATGGTAAAGCTTTGCCTATCCCCTTTTCTCAAGCTATTAGAGATGATTATAAAAAGGGAATTGATCAAGACGGAGGCAGAAAAAATTACTGGAATAAGCTCCTGCATCTGATCTTTGAGCAGAATGATGAAGATAAGAAACTTTTTCGGGATAATATTTTAATGAAAAAAGAAAAGGAAGAAATCACCTCTTTAGAAGATTATATCACCTGTAAGAAGACCCATTTATTATACGATTGGGTGGAGGGAAAAAAGAGTGTTAAGACAATTGAGGAGGAATATGGTCTTTACCGGGGTTGTATCTATAGATTGGGGGAGGGTTTTTCCTGGTTATCAGATAGTCTGTCAGCGATAGCAGAAAGTTTAGGTTGGGAGAAAATAATAAATGAAAGATTTGAATAAAATAAGGATGCTGTCCAGCAGATTAGTAGAAGGAGTACAGGAAGAGGGAATAAATTTGGCCCTGCTATATATACCCGGTTTAAGCCGATACTATATTAGAAAGTTGGTGGGGGCAGGTTATGGGGATGTGAATTCTTTGAGGGATGCGAGTGAGGTCGAGTTGGGTAAATTGCTTCCGAAAAGATTAATTCAAAGAATTCAGAAAAAAATGAAAGAAGAAAATAATCATCAGAAAATGCTAAAAGAAAAATGGATAATCCAAGATGAAAAATTGAAGGATTATAAGAAAGTGTCAGAAGAATGTGGTATTAGTATTAGCGAACGGCAATTAACGGCAGCTTCTCCTGTCACATTATTGGAACCTGTATTAGAAATCTCACAGCGGCGGCCAGATAGAATTATCTTTGAGGGGAAAGAAGCAAAAATCACAGCTAGAGGGTTTTCCCTGCTCTATTTCTTGGCACAGCGTAAACA
>DATKYB010000150.1 GCA_035528715.1 Nitrospinota bacterium
GAGATATAGAGCCAAGGAAGGATAGCCTCATAGTAAATGGTAAAGAAGTGAAGGTGCTGGCCATTAAAGATCCTTCTGCCCTTCCCTGGAAAGATCTCGGTGTGCATGTAGTATTAGAATCTACGGGTCTCTTTACAGATAGAGAAAGTGCTTCAAAACACCTTGAAGCCGGGGCTAAAAAGGTGATTATCTCAGCCCCTGCCAGCAATCCAGATATAACCATCGTATTAGGAGTTAATGAAAAGGATTATGACCCTGATAAACATCATATCATATCCAATGCTTCATGTACGACCAATTGTTTGGCGCCTGTTGCTAAAGTCCTGTTAAGAAATTTTGGGATTGTAAAAGGACTTATGACCACGACCCATGCCTATACCAATGACCAGAGGACACTCGATTTACCTCACAAAGACCTGCGAAGAGCAAGGGCTGCTGCCGTCTCAATGATCCCTACAAGCACTGGTGCTGCTTCAGCAATAAATCTGGTTCTCCCTGAGTTAAAGGGTAAGTTGGATGGTATGGCTATTAGAGTGCCTATACCTAATGTCTCTGTTGTCGATCTCGTGGCAGAATTGGAAAAAGAAGTGGACGTTGAAAGGGTAAATGGTGCCATGAAGGATGCTGCAAAGGGTGAACTCAAAGGTATATTAGATTATTGTGATATTCCATTGGTATCTATCGATTTTAATGGCAATTCCCACTCAGCCATCGTGGATGGTCCCTCTACACGAGTTATAGGGGACAAGATGGTTAAGGTTCTTGCATGGTATGACAATGAATGGGGTTATTCCTGCAGAATTAGAGATTTGTTAGTGTATATCATGAAAAGATAGTGTCTCTAACCTCATACAAAACAGAAAAAATATTCTATGAAAAAACTTTCCATTGAAGACATAGATATAAAGGATAAAAGGGTATTTATCAGGGTTGATTTTAATGTTCCATTAGATGAATATGGTAATATTTCCGATGATAGACGATTAAGGGCAGTTATCCCAACAATAAATTATGCAATTGATAGGGGTGCTAAGGTTATTTTAGGGTCTCATTTAGGAAGGCCGAAAGGCAAAGTCGTGCCCAATCTCAGCCTGAACTTAGTTCTTGAAAGGCTAAGGAGACTTTTAAATAATAATGTAATGATGGCTGAGGACTGTATAGGTCCTGAGACGGAGAGACTTGTTGAAGGCTTGAAAAAGGGAGATGTTCTCTTATTAGAGAATCTAAGATTTCATAAGGGAGAAGAGGATAATGACCCGGAATTTGCAAAAGCCCTAGCAAAACTAGCAGATGTATATGTGAATGATGCCTTTGGAAACTCCCACAGGAATCATGCCTCAACGAATGGAATCACAAAACATCTTCCCTTTGCTGTTATGGGATTCTTGGTAAAAAAAGAAATAGGTTATTTCAATAAGTCCTTGTCAAATCCCATAAGGCCCTTTGTTGCTCTCTTAGGAGGGGCAAAGGTCTCAGGCAAGATTGGTGTCATATCGAACTTAGTGGAAAAGGTTGACAAAGTCCTCATAGGTGGCGGCATGGCCTTTACCTTCCTCAAGTCCATAGGTATTGAGGTAGGCAAGTCTTTGGTAGAAGATAAAATGTTAGATGAGGTAATCAACACAAGAAAAAAGGCCGAGGAAAAGAACGTTAAATTTTATTTGCCTATGGATTTTGTTGTAGCAGAAAGGTTTGATGCCAAAGCCGAGACAAAGGTTGTTCCTTACCAAGAGATACCCTCTGATTGGATTGCTTTGGATATTGGTCCGGCAACTACGACTTTATTCTCCGAGGCTTTACAGAATGCAAAGACGATAATATGGAACGGCCCAATGGGTGCTTTTGAGATGGATGCTTTTAGCAGGGGCACATATGCTATGGTTCATGCTATAGCTAATTCTTATGCCCTTACCATTGTTGGAGGGGGAGATACTGATGTGGCCATTGAAAGAGCAGGGGAATCTGATAAAATATCCTATATTTCTACTGGAGGAGGGGCCTTTTTACAATTATTAGAGGGTAAGGAACTCCCTGGTGTTTCTTCATTAAATGATAAAAAAGAATAAAAAAAATAATTTTTAATTTATTTCCCACTATAGGCTTATGAAAAAACCACTTATTGCTGGAAATTGGAAGATGAACAAAACATTAGAAGAGGCAGTTACATTTGTCTCAGAGCTAAGAAATAGGCTTAAGGATGTTACGGATAGGGACATACTCTTGGTTCCACCTTATATAGCTCTCCAATCCATTAGTGAAATAATCAAAGGAACAAATCTTCTTTTAGGGGCCCAGAATCTATTCTGGGAAAATGAGGGTGCCTATACAGGAGAGATTTCTCCTGGGATGATAAAGAGTGTGGGATGCAGTCATGTCATTATTGGTCATTCAGAGAGAAGGCAGTATTTTGGAGAGACCAATGATACAGTGAATTTGAAGGTTAAGGCCGCATTAAAGAATGGATTGTTGCCCCTGGTTTGTATCGGAGAATCTTTAGAAGAGAGAGAGGCAAATAAGACCTTTAATATCATTGACGTCCAGATCAGAGAAGGTTTAAAGGATTTCTCATCTGACGAGATACAAAAGATCATCATAGCTTATGAGCCCGTTTGGGCTATTGGAACTGGAAAGACAGCCACACCCGAACAGGCTAATGAAGTTCATTCTTTTATCAAGAAAACCTTGAAAAAGATTTATGGTAATGGTATTTTATCGACAATAAGAATTCTTTATGGTGGAAGTGTAAAACCTGATAACATCGATGAATTAATGGCAAAAGAAGATATAGATGGTGCTCTGGTTGGAGGAGCCAGTTTAAAGGTGGGTGATTTTGAACGAATTGTAAAATTTAAATGACTTATAGTGCTTTAGGAGTAAACTCATGTATCTCGCTTTGATAGTAATACATATAATCTTTGCAATTTTATTAATAGTGGTTGTCTTGTTACAGTCAGGGGGAAAGGGTGCTTCTATGGGAGCTATCTTTGGAGGCGCAGGAAGCCAAACCCTTTTTGGAAGTTCAGGACCAGCAGGGTTTCTTTCTAAAGTTACTACAGTGGTTGCTATTACGTTCATGTTGACATCATTGTCTATAGCGATCATCTCTGCTAAAAAGAGCACTTCATCAATAGTAACAGGCAAGATTCCTCCCAATACAACACAACAGGCTCCATCAATCCCTGAACCGATTAATCCTTTACCGGAAACCCAAAAAGGTGCTCCTCCTCCAATTAAGTAGTTTTTAACCTTGTATTAACAAAACCAAATTTTTAAATTAAGATAAGAACTTCCCCGAACCTTTCCTTTGATATTTTTAAAGAAACAATTTTTGTTAGAGGAATTTTTTAGAGATATATGTTTATAAAAAGGATTCTTTTCACCCTGCCTTTTGGAATCTTAATATTTTTTCTCCTCTCCTTTTCCATTGCCCACCAGAATTTTGATAAAAAGGTGAATCAGCTGATATTGAGTTCTATTGGGGATGCTGAAAAACTCAATCCGATTCTTTCCCTTGACTCTGCTTCAAGCGATATTAATGGTTTTGTTTTCAATGGATTGTTGAAATACAATGAAAACCAGGTTCTGATTGGAGACCTCGCTACTCATTGGGAGACGGAGCAGGTATCTACTTTTTACTTGAAGAAAAAGTCAGGTATCACCTCAAAAGAGGCGGTTAATCTTTTGAATCGAAAGATAGGTAGTGAAAAAAAGGGGAGCCTAAAAATAGCTGGTTTTAAAACCAGAGATAGATATTCAGTAGAAATAAGGCTTAAAACTGCAGGAAGACTATATGAGAAAGAAATATATAAGATAATATCTAAAGAGAGGATAGAACCCGTTAGGTTTCTTTATCTCGGCCTTGATACAAAAAAGAAGGATTATAATGCGCGGAAGTTTCTCGAGAGCTTGAAATCAGATCTAAAAACGAACCCCCCTAAAAAAGAAGATATCCTTGAATATTCTGTTGAGAATTCCGATCTTTTGGTCATTAAATTTTTAGGAAATGGAGATGCATTAAAGAAAAGAATAGATAGTTTATTGTCAAGGAAAAGAAAGAAAGATAAAGGCCTATTAGGAAGAGTGATGAAAACAGAAGAGGTCTATATTGAAAACTATCCTATTATCACCTTTTATCTAAGAAAAGGGGTTAAATGGCATGATGGACAAGAATTTAGCGCAGAGGATGTCAAGTTTACCTATGATAAGATAATGGATGAGAGAACTAATACAGTCAGGAGGCCACAATTTGAACTGGTTAAGAAACTGAAGATAATCAATCCTTATGAAATCAAGGTAATTTACAAAAGACCCTTTTCTCCAAGCCTTGAAAGCTGGACAATGGGAATGATACCAAAACACCTTTTAGAAAAAGAGGATATCAACACCTCATCCTTTAATAGAAACCCGATAGGAACAGGGCCCTTTAAATTTAAAGAGTGGATTTCTGATGAAAAGATAACATTAGTCGCTAATAAAGACTATTTTGAAGGGAGGCCAAAACTGGATCAGATATCTTACAGGATTATTCCTGAACCACCCTTATTGGAACTGGAGTTTCAGACAGAAGGGATAGATCTCTATGGACCTCAGCCCCATCAGTATAGGAGGATTTCAGAAAATAAGAAGTTCGATACCTATAAAAGGCTGGGTAATGGGTATAGCTATATAGGATGGAACAACCGCTTAGAACTCTTTAAGAATGTAAAGGTAAGAAGGGCCCTCACCCACGCCATTAACAGAGAGGAGATTGTCAAGTATCTCCTCTATGGTCTTGGGGTTATATCAACAGGACCCTTTCCTCCCCAGATGTGGTACGCCAATACAAAAATAGAACCCCTAAAATACGATCCAGAAAAGGCAAAAAAACTCCTTAAAGAGGCAGGATGGATTGACAGAGATGAAGACGGGATTTTAGATAAGAATGGAAAGCCTTTTCGGTTTACCCTCATAACCAACAATGGGAATGAACTCAGGAAAAATGTTGCTGTCCTTGTTCAAAGGCAGTTAAAAAAGATCGGCATCGATGTTGAGATATCCCTTTTTGAGTGGGCGGTCTTTATTAGAGACAAGATTAATGCCAGAGATTTTGATGCCTGTGTTCTGGGATGGGGTTTGAGCCTTGACCCAGATATATATGAGCTTTGGCATTCAAGCCAGACAGATAAAGGATTTAATTTTATAGGATACAAAAATCCTCTTGTAGACAGGCTCATAGAAGAAGGAAGAACAGAATATGACAGGGAAAAGAGGAAAGAGATATATTTTAAGATCCATGAACTGATTAACCGTGACCAGCCCTATATATTTTTATATGTCGGAGAAGGCTCTTCTACCCTTCACCATGGAGCTTTCAAGATAAAAAGGATAGACCCTTCAGGGAGAGAGATGATTGAAGATATCAAGATGACCAAAAATGGTCTCCTCTATTTTTTAAACTATTGGTTCAGGACAGGTCCTATGATTACTTCATGAGTAAGAGGCTTTATTTATGCTGATTTATACAATAAGAAGAATTATCCAATCAATACCTGTTATTTTTGGGATAACCGTTATCACCTTTCTTATGGTGCATATAGCTCCGGGGTCTCCCATAGGCCAAGCCCTGGACCCAAAGGTTCCTCAAAAGGTTGTTGAACAGTGGGAAAAGAACTTCCATCTTGATAAACCCTATCATGTTCAGTATGGAATGTGGCTAAAAGACCTCTTCTCTGGAGAGTTGAAGTCTTTTAAGGATGGCAGACCCGTATTGAAAAAGATATTTGAGAGACTCCCAGCCACTATTCTCCTAAATATCGTTTCTACCATAATCATATTTTCGATTGCCATCCCTTTAGGGATATTCTCTGCTACGAAACAGTACTCCCTTGCAGACCATACAGCTACTTTTTTTGCCTTTGTGGGGATTTCAATGCCCAGCTTCTGGTTGGCCTACATGTTAATTCTCCTCGTTGTTCAGGTATTTGGATGGCCTGTGCTTGGCGCGAGAACCTTCGGGTTAGTCGAGTTGAGTATGACAGCTAATTTATTTGATAGGGCATGGCATCTCTTTTTCCCCTCTTTAATTCTGGCAGTTGGAGGAATTGCCTCTCTTTCCAGATACATGAGGGGAAGCATGCTGGAGGTCTCAAGGCAAGATTATATTACAACGGCAAGGGCAAAGGGTCTGAGTGAAGAGGATGTAAAATATCGCCATGCCTTGCGAAATGCCCTTCTTCCTATCATTACCATATTTGGCCTCTTAATCCCAAGCCTTATTGGAGGTTCTGTAATTATTGAATCCATCTTTGCCTGGCCAGGAATAGGACAGCTCAGCTATCAATCGGTATTATCTAGAGATTATCCAACAATAATGACATTAAATTCTATTGCAGCGGTCTTGGTATTGTTAGGCAATCTCATTGCAGACCTTCTTTATGCATGGGTCGACCCAAGGATACAACTATGAATAATAAAGACGAAAAAAAATACAGCCCTTTGAATGAATTCAAAAAACAGTTTGTAAGAAACAGAATGGCTATATGGGGGATGTATTTTATCATCTTTTTATTTATTGTAGCCTTTTTATTTTGGGCGCTTTCCACAAAAGGATTTTATTTTCCTTATGATCCAAATGCTACGAATCTCTCGGCAAAATTACAGGGTCCTTCATGGGAATACCCCTTTGGCACAGATCAGCTAGGTCGCGATGTTCTTTCAAGAATGCTTCATGGGGCGAGGATATCATTGCTAGTTGGATTCGTGGCTGTAGGAATATCCATTACCATAGGTATACTTGTAGGAAGCCTTGCTGGTTTTTTTGGTGGCTGGGTAGACAGCCTTTTAATGAGGTTTGTTGATGTCGTTATCTCCTTCCCAAGCTTTTTCTTGATCTTAACTGTTGTTGCGCTCTTAAAACCGAGTTTCTGGAATGTGATGATCGTTATCGGTCTTACAGGATGGACAGGGACAGCAAGGTTTGTCAGGGCAGAATTTTTATCCCTCAAAGAGAGGGATTTTATACAGGCAACAAAAGCCTTAGGAGCAAAAAGTCCAAGAATAATATTTCTCCATATGCTTCCCAATGCCATGGCTCCTGTACTCGTATCTGCCACCCTAGGAATTGCTGGGGCCATATTAACAGAAGCAGGTCTTAGTTTTTTAGGATTTGGTGTGCAGCCTCCCCAGCCAACATGGGGAAATATATTATCTGAAGGAAGGCTTTACATATTTGACGCCTGGTGGCTGACCGTATTTCCAGGTTTTGCTATCCTCATAACCGTCCTTGCCTTTAACCTCTTTGGAGAGGGGCTTCGGGATGCCCTTGATCCAAGGCTAAAGATATAATGAAGAGATTTGTTATTTATCAAATCAATCAGGATTTACTACATCTAAAATCTTATAACCTATGAGGAACAACCTTAATACTAAACTTCTTAGATAAGGCCTCCCTCACACGTTTATATTCTGCCTTTGAATCATTAACTTCGTCTTCCATGTTAGGGGGTATGGGCTGATAATTTTTTTCGCTCGAAACAGTTCCGTATGTTGACTGTGCGGAGAAACTCAGTTTTAAAGAACCATCATCCCTAGGGTTAATAACTACCTGCGTGCGCATATTCAAAGGGATACTGAGGGCTCCCTTATCGATGACAAACTTATGCCAGTCTGTCTTAAGTTCACCCATTTCGTAGTTAACAGATTTTATAGGATATCCGAGCTCAGACAGGATTTCTCCGGCCTCTTTTAGAGGTTTTTTCGCAGAAACCGGATAGAGTGCGAAATTATCAAATTGGTATGGTGGATTGGATAAACATGAGATAAATAGTAGCGCACAGAAAATACAAAGACTCAGCTGCTTCATTTTAAACTCCTCTTATAAAAGTTTTTATTGATGTCAAAGCGGTTGCCCAAGCGAAACAAAGATTAACAGATACCAAGTTTCTGATTAGTTGTCAATGTTTTATAGCCAAAATCGCTAAAAAAATTTTTGATTTTGAGAATTTCATTCCTTCCTTTTCGGTGCCGCTACTCGAGATGACTACTGCGGAGTTTATGACTTCCTTCAGTTTTGCGAGAGATGCCGCGCACGAGCCCTCGCTTACACCAAAGATCTGATTGCCGGCGATCCGGGCTGTATCTACAACCTCCACGAATGGGAAGAGATATCAGAACAGGCTTTTCGGGTTGATGAATCCGAAGCAGAGAGGAAACGCCGGTGCAAAAAGAAAGAGTCGCATTTGGCAAGGGCTTCGGGATACCCTCTACGCGGGATTACAGACCCGTTCATTTTTTGCTTACCCAAAAAAGGACGCCCCTCTGATTTTCTTAACGGTATATAACAGCGTCGGTTCGTCCTTTTCTTGTTCGTCCAAGAAAAAGACGTAAAAAAGAAGGACGCCCCCAGTTGCTTTTTTTATGGTTTTCTCGCTTGGTTGGTGAATGGCTGAAAGGGGGAGAGGGATTATGTCCTGCAAAGAAAGTTCTGATAAATAATTTTTAACAGACTAAAAGAGACGAAGATGAAACCAGTTGAATTCGCTTTTAAATACCGGCAGTGTCAGGGATATCTCGGACAAGGATATGAGAATCACAATAAGAAGAACGACAAAAAGAGGGTGACAGTACCTGTTTATTTTCAAGAACAGCGTTCTTATCCCGTAGATATAAAGAATGAGAAAAGGTATGATAACTCCTGATATCAGGCGGCCCGATAAAAAATAGGGTAATTCCCTTGTGGGATAGAAGCTTTTGCCGAAATCGAAACGAATCGAGAGAAAGGCGAGAAAAAGAACAGAGACCAGTAAGGCAAAAAAGCTCATAAAGAGAACAAAGCGTTTTTCATATTGCTCTTCTCTTTTCTTTGAGAAAAGCGAATAGAGAGATACAGAGAGAAAAAGGAATGTAGTGAACACATAGAGAATATCTGACCAGCGATATGCCAGTGCCTCTCCGTGCCAGTCAAACTCCCCCCGCCAGAAGCTCTTTGTCAGCTCGGCAAGGAAAAAAGACAGTCCCTTCAGGGTGAAAATCGGATGATTCCACATCTCACCAAAAGGCTTTGGAGTCCAGCCCAAATATTTTATGAACTCGTTATTTTGCATGAGACCGCCAAAAACAAGATAGTTTCTTAGAAACAAAATCCCGACCGGTATACCGATACATAAAAGAAGAATAATGAACCGGGAAAGGTATTCTCTGAATCTTTTCGCAACGAGCAGTCTTTTTCCTTTAAGAAATATGATAACGAAAAAAAGAACAGGCAAAGCAATATTGGAAATCTTGGACATAAATGCCGCGGCAACAGACAAGCCGGCAATGGCATGATAAAGAGACGACCTCTCTTTAAAATAGATCTGGATAAGAAGGAAAAAAGCGAGTCCGCAAAAGAGAGCGGAAAAGGTATCGTTCGTAACGGCATAGAAAAGATCCTGCGGGAAAAAGGCTAGGATAAGGGGGACTCCCATCCACATCAAAGGCTCGTCAGGGAAGAACTCTTTAGCCGTGATCCAGGAAAGCCAGATGAGAAGAGCAAAGACAGGGATATTCAGAAAACGCAGCCAGTAGAGAAGGTATCCCCCTTCCATGCCGACAGCTTTTCCTATTTTGAACCACTGTGCCTCAAGAAAATACGGAAGCGGGAAAGCCGAGGCCTCGTGGTTTTGTTGCCTCTCCCAATATTTAGCCCGGGACGAGAAATAACGCGATTCTGTTACAAAAGGATAGTTCCAGATAGGAGGAGGAAACTGTCCCCCGCGAAACTTTTCAGGCTTGTGTAGATATTCCCTTGTTTCATACAAAATGATAAGTTTTATACTGCCTGGACTGTAGTCTACCTCCTCTTTTTTAGGAATTTCTCCTATGGAATATTTATAAACCATATCGAAATGAAGCTGTTCGTCTACGTTGTTGAAGAAAGGAAACGCTGCGTTGAAAAGAAAAATCCGAACTGCAGCAAGAATAACAAGTAAAATAATAATATGTTTCTCATGATTCATTATGAATGTTTCTGCTGAGTTTTTAGCTGAATGAAGAGCATTCATTGTTGATCACTCGCCGCTTTCTAGAGTATTTTCTTTTAATATAACACAGAAGGCTTTTATGAAAAGCAAAAAGTGAAATAGCAAAAAAGCTCATGATAGAATCCTATTCTATTTTTGCCAACTTATTTGATAAACTACGACCTCCACTTATTGACAAATCCTTACATAATTTTTCATATTGACATAAAAAGACTAATCCATTATAAATAAATCAATTTCAAACCTTAAATGCCGAAGTGGTGGAACTGGTAGACACGCCATCTTGAGGGGGTGGTGGGGAGACCCGTGGGGGTTCGAGTCCCCCCTTCGGCACCAATAATTAAGACAATCTAAGGAACCTTTCAAATGCTTTCTTCCACAGGCCGCTCTGTTGTCATGGCGAAAAAGGGGATGGCGGCAACAAGCCAGCCCCTTGCAGTCCAGGCAGGGATTCAGATTCTCCAGCAAGGAGGAAATGCCATTGATGCTTCGATTTGTAGCGCTGCGGCAATGAATGTTGTTGAGCCTATGGCAACAGGAATCGGCGGAGACCTTTATATGCTGATCTACCTCTCAAGGACAAAGGAGCTCAAGGGACTTAATGGAACGGGCCGTGCTCCCTATGAAGCTACGAGGGACTATTTTATTAAAAAAGGGCTTGATAAGGTTCCCAATCACGGCATGCTGGCTATTTCTGTTCCGGGTACTGTAGATGCCTGGGCGTTGGCGTTAGAAAAATATGGAACCATGAGCCTTGCTAAGGTTTTTGAGCCTGCCATCCATTATGCTGAAGAAGGGTTTCCAGTAACCGAGATTATTGCACAGGAATGGAAGGAAAACGAAGAGCTCCTCTTAAAGCATCCTGATTCCAAGAAGACCTATCTTAAGGATGGCAAGGCGCCTTCTGCTGGAGAGATCTTTGTTCAAAAAGACCTTGCCCATACCTTAAAGAAGATTGCCAAGCACGGACCTGAAATCTTTTATAAGGGTGAGATAGCCGAGGCGATCGTTAAATTCTCCGAGAAGAATGGAGGACTTCTTTCCCTAAAGGATTTTCAGGATCACACCTCAACATGGGTTGAGCCGGTAAAGACAAATTACAGGGGATTCGATATCTATGAGATCTCTGCCAATACTCAGGGATTAACCCCTCTTATGATGCTCAATATCATCGAAGGATTTGATCTGAAATCACTTGGTCACAACTCTGCTGAATTCCTCCATATCCTCATAGAGGCCAAGAAGCTTGCCTTTGCAGACAGGAATAAATATATTGCAGACCCTGAATTTGCCGATATACCTGAGAAGTGGCTCTTATCAAAGGAATATGCTGAGGAGAGAAGAAGGTTGATAGATACAAAAAGGGGTTCAGAAGGATTTGAACCAGGCATTCCCCCATCCAAAGATACGATTTATCTTACAGTTGTGGATAGGGAAGGTAACGTCGTATCCTATATAAACAGTCTCTTTCAAAAATTTGGCTCTGGTGTAACTGTAGGCGGGACAGGCATATGCCTTCAGGCAAGGGCATCTGGATTCACTTTAGAAGAGGGCCATTTTAACTGCATTGAGCCGCATAAGAGACCCTTTCACACCAATATACCGGCCATGATGTTTAAAGATGGCAAGCCCTATATGTCCTTTGGTGTGATGGGTGCAGATATGCAGCCTCAAGGTCATGTTCAGGTCGTCATAAATAATGTCGATTTCAATATGAATGCACAGGAGGCGGTTGATGCAGCACGATTTCGTCATATAAAAGGGAAAAAGGTATGCCTTGAGGATGCTATTCTTGAAGAGACAAGGAAAGAATTAATCAAAATGGGGCATGAGATTATTCCTGCTGAACAAACAGGTCTTGGCGGATTTGGTGGGGCCCAAGCCATTATCATTGATCCGAAAAGTAATGTTCTTCTTGGAGGCTCGGACTACAGAAAAGACGGCTGTGCAATTGGATACTAAGAAGAGGTTATTTATAATGATGTTTAAAATTCTTACTTGTTTTATTATTTTGTCTTTTTTATCCCCATTATCTTTTGCAACAGATGAGAAGGACTGGGAGAATCTCTGTCCTAACCCTGACATTTTTTACTGTAAAAACGTAGAGAAAACAGCATATCATGGTTCAGACAGTCCGCCTCATCTTAGAGGAAGACAACTTGGTAAAATTATTGGAGTAGCATGGATACCAAAGGGAACCATCATTGGTTATGAAAAGCCAATCACAGAAGCTGGGATACCGAGGAAAGCCCTTCTATCACCAAGGAGTGCTTTTTACTATATTATTGTTGATGATGTCTGGAAGAAAGAATTTCTTCGTCCCTGTTTGGAAATTGAGGTTGAGAAAGTTAAGACCGGCAATGAACTAGAAATTTTATTTCAGAATAAATCATCAGAATAGCTGGTGAATGTTATTGCAGAACTGCAAAAAATTCAAAGCATTTTGGCTAACGATATCGATAACGTCTTGACAAACTGATAAGTCAGTGATATTTAATCATATTCTTAAAAGTGTGTTCTTAAAAACATTGAGGAGAGATAAATATGAATAAACCAGTAGGAATAGTTATTGGAAGCGAATCTGATCTCCCTGTAATAAAGGAAACCACAAAGATATTAGATTTTTTTAAAATAGGATATGACTTGACAATCTCTTCTGCTCATAGGTCTCCTAAGAGAACTATTGACTATGCACGAAATGCTAAAAAGAGAGGGTTCAAAATACTTATTATAGGTGCTGGAGCAGCAGCCCATCTCGCAGGTTTTATTGCAGCGGAGACAACCCTTCCTGTAATCGGCATACCGATTGATTCCTCACCGCTTCAGGGCTTTGATTCTTTGCTATCCACGGTTCAGATGCCTGGTGGTGTCCCTGTTGCTTCTATGTCTGTAGGAAAGGCGGGTGCAAAAAACGCAGGTATATTTGCTGCACAGATACTTTCTCTTAGGGATCCCAAAATAGCGGAAAGGCTTAAGAAGTATAAAAAGAAATTGGCTAAAGAAGTAGAGTTGAAAGCAAATAGCCTAAAACCCAAGTAAAAAGCATGAGCCGAATATTAAAAGTTGAATCAGATCTAAATAAAGATCTTGATGCAATTGAGCAAGGCGTAGAAGTGATTGTGAAAGGAGGAATTGTAGCCTATCCTACTGAGACTTACTATGGACTCGGAGCAAATGCCTATGATGAAAAAGCTGTAAAGAAGATATTTGAAATCAAAGGGAGATCATTAAAAAAACCAATTTTGGTAATCATTGGAGATAGAGATCAGCTTTTCGAACTGATAGAAAGACCCCCTTTACATTTAGAAAAATTGATTGATAGATTTTGGCCTGGTCCCTTGACGATTGTATTGAGAGCATCCCCTAAATTGCCAGATATCTTATTGGGTGACACGGGAAAGATTGGTATCCGAATTTCTAGCCATATTGTAGCAAGAAATCTATCGCTGAGAGCCAATTTTCCTATAACATCAACCAGTGCAAATATATCAGGAAAACAAATTCTTACTAATGCCTTAGATATAATGAGGGAATGGGGAAACCGAATAGACCTCATTTTAGATGGGGGGACGTTAAAGAATAGCCGGGGATCAACTATTATTGATATAAGCGAGAATCATTTGTTATTAATCAGAGAAGGCGACATCTCTTTTAAGGATATAGAAGATGTCCTCCATTAGTCTTTTTCTAAGAACTTTAATTTCCCCTCGGCAAGTTTTGCTTCTGCAGTAAGAGGAAAACTTTTTATTAAATCTTTCAATTGCTCCTTAGCATCGTTTGTTCTCTTTAGTTCAATATAGCTATAAGCTTTTTTTAAGAGAGCACTGGGGACTTTATTACTTTTTGGATAATTGTTAATTAATTTATCAAATTCCTCTAAAGCCTTTCCAAAATCTTTTAGACTATAATAAGATTCTCCAATCCAATATTGAGCATTTCCTGCCATTTCAGAACCGGAAAACTTTTTTAAATATTCCTGGAAACCAGATATGGCAAGGTCATAATTACCCTTCAGATAATCATTATAAGAGGTTCGATATATGTCAGCAGGGTCTAAAATAGCAATAACGTCCTTGCCTGCCTTATCTTCTGGTATTTGAGATCTTGAATCTTTGATTTGATGGGATAGTCTCACCTGTATCAGATCAATCTCTTGTGAAAGCTGTGTTATTCTAAAATTAAATTCGTCCAATTTAGAATTAAAGACCTGATTATTTTCTGTGAGTTCTCCGATATCAGCCTTTATGTCTGCTTGGTTCTTCTTTATGGCTTCTAGATCCCGCCTTATTTTCGTAATCTCACTCTTGGACTCTGAAGTTTTCGTCATATCAACGCTGGTCTGTAGAGACTTTAACTGATGTTTAATCGTTAAGAGATCATTTTGTATACTCACAGAGTCTTCTGTTGGAACACATCCTACTAAAAATAAGGTTAGAATAATAATGCATGAAATTTTATAAATTTCAAATTTTCTTTTTATCAGGATCTTTTCCTTTTCTTGATTAGAGCGGAAGAGGACCTTAACAAAGGTTAAGGTCCTCAACAGATAATAATCCTTTTCACTTTTGTATTGTAAAATGAGCTCTTCTATTTTTAGCCCATGCGTCTTCATCATGACCTAATTCAAAGGGCCTTTCTTCGCCATAGCTTATTGTAAAGATGCGAGAAGGGTCTATTCCAAGAGCTGCGAGATAATTTCGAGTGCTTAACGCCCTTCTTTCTCCAAGGGCTAGATTATATTCAATTGTTCCCCTTTCGTCACAATGGCCTTCGATCATCACCTTCACATTTGGATTCTCTTTGAGCCACTCAGCATTCCTTTCCAGCATCTCTTTTGACTCATCAGTTATACGAGATTTATCAAAATCAAAGAAAATATCGTTGATATTTGCACTAAATTCAAACTCTAGACCTCTGGCAGTGGCCTCTACAGGAAGTTCTTTCACTTCTACTACCTTTATCTCTGGCTTTTCTTCTGGGACAGGTGGAGGAGGTGGTGTGGGTTTTACTTCAGGTGCAGGAGCTGGTGGAGGAGCAATAGGGGCTTTTTTAGCACATCCAGTAAAGACCCCCAGTAATATGATAATTCCAAAAATAATCGAATAACGTGTAAAAGTCCTCATCAAAGATATCACCTCCTTTCTTATGTTTAATCAGTTCTGGGTCCCCAAGCAGGATTATATCCCCCTCCTTTGAGGGATGTCAATGCCTTTTGATTGGTACCATTCGCATTCATAAAAAATATTTGAACTTTACCTTTTCTGGTTGAGCTAAATGCTATTAATCTGCCATCTGGTGACCATACTGGACTTTCATTACTTCTTGAATGAGATGTTAACTGACGTATACTTCTTCCATCAACACTCATAACATATATATTAAATAAACCCTCTCTTTTGGAGACAAATGCAATTTTATCTCCTTTAGGAGACCACGCAGGTTGGTCATTAAAACTTCCCTCATAAGTCAGTCGTCTTAAATTGGTCCCTTCAGAATCCATAACGTATATTTGTGGACTCCCACTTCTATCAGAGGTAAAGGCAATCTGTCTTCCATTAGGTGACCAGCAGGGAGAAGAATCGATGGCTCTGTTATTGGTCAGTCTTTGTAAGTTACTCCCATCACTATTCATTGTATAAATTTCAGGATTCCCATCTTTACTAAGAACAAGAGACAACTTTTTACCATCAGGTGACCACGCAGGAGATATATTGAGACCAGGATAAAGAGAAAAAGGCTTTTCATCTCCTTTTGTGAGATCTTTAATATAAAGATCCGGATTGTTGTCTCTGTAAAAGGTAAAAAGAATTTTTTTCCCATCAGGTGACCATTCTGGAGATAATAATAGAGAACGACCTCCTGTTATACGCTGGATATTATATCCGTCATAATCCATAATATATATTTCTTTATGACCTTCGTATTTTGATTCAAGGGCAATCTTCGTTTGAGCTATTCCTTTTTCTCCTGTGAACCGATAAACAATTTCATCAGAAAATCTATGAATCATTTTTCTCAAGGTCTCCTTTGACCCAGAATATTTTTTCCCCGTTATCTGTTTTCCTCTGATAACATCAAATAATCGAGATTCAATTGTCAGGCTATTGTCCTGGATAGAATAGCTTCCTTTTACCAACGCATCAGCTCCCAATAGAGACCACTCCTTAAAAACAATCCTTCCTTCTTTATTGTCGATATCACTAATCTCTTTGAGGAATTGGGGATTTTCAATAAGATTAAAAAATCCATATACTTTCAGGTCATCTTTAAGTATATCTGCCATTGTTTTTGATAGGTGTTTTGCTTTATCAGACACATTTTCTGGAGAGAAGTCTGGAACGGCAATCTCTATCTTTTTTCCACCTCTTCGGTAAATATCCAAATATACTTCTGTTTGAGCATAGGTTGAGGTAAGAGAGCCTAAACAGAAAAAAGTCAAAAAAAAGAACAAAAAACCTTTTTTCATCGATAACTATCCTTTATTGGTTTGTTTAAAACCCATATGGACTCCTAAAAATTCCTCTTCGAATTCCAAAGGTAGCGGAGGAAGTGGATTTGCCAAGATGACTGCTCTGAGGGCAGATTGATCATAGAATGATACACCCGAGCTTTTTTCAACATGAGGGCTAACGATCTCCCCATTTTTTAAGATCTTAAAAAATATGACAACACTATTCAGTTTTCCAGATACTGAATCTTCTTCAAGAGGCGGATTCCAATTCTCATAAATTTTATTTTCTAATATTTTTAAATAATAGAGATAAGGGAAAACGGGTGAATCTAATGAGACGGCTCCTTGACCGGCAGTTACACTCACGGGTGTTTCTTTTGCAGTGGTTATTGGAGTCTTCGAATCCGCTGCTTCTTTTGGTTTGGCAATCGTCTCTTTTTCTGATACAACTTTCTCTTTAGCAAGGACCTTTTTTTTTGATGGCAAGGTCATTAATGGCTTTTTCTGGATTATTTTGGCCTTTTTTGTTGTGATCTCTTTCTTTTTTAAGGGGGGAACGGCCTCCTCTGGACCGGTTTTTATTTTTCCCACCCTATCTCCTGGAAGCTCTACTAAATTAACTATGTATGCTTTTTGTCTTAAAACATTGCCATTGATGAAGTAGGGGGAGAGGAAAAAAATGAAAAGAATAACAATATGGAATAGAGTCGAAATGAGAATGGCTTTCTTGGTATAGACAGGATATGACGGATACTCTTCGTTCTGCAAAAAAATCCTCCTTTACCCTTCTGCTGGTTCAGTAACCATCCCCAGCTTTTCAATCCCAGCCCTTTTTATGTTCGCCATCACCTTTACAACAAAACCATAAGGAACATTCTTATCAGCCCTTAAAAATACCTCCTTTCCTTTATCTAAAACCGCTTTTTGTTTTAGCTTTTCTGATAAATCAGAGAGGGTAATTCTTCTATTATTGAGGTAGATCCTCTTATCTTTTGTAATGGTGACGATATCTCTCTCTTGCGCCTCAATATTAATCGCGCTTTCTCTCGGCAATTGCACATCAACTCCCTGCTGGAGCATAGGTGCTGTAACCATAAAGATAATCATTAACACCAAAAATACATCAACTAAGGGCGTTACATTAATTTCTGAAAGGGTTGTTGTATCTTTTTTATCAGATGGCATTATTTTTATGTTTTAATTAAATTCTTTTCCATTAGGTCAATCAATTCTGATGAGAAATTATTCATCTCCGTTGCTAACACTCTTACCCTATTTACAAAATAGTTATAACCAATCACTGCAGGGATAGCTACAGCAAGCCCTGCCGCAGTAGCAATAAGTGCCTCTGCAATACCAGGAGCTACAACCCCAATACTTGTAGAGCCTCTCATTCCTATACCTCTAAAAGCATTCATAACACCCCAAACGGTTCCAAAAAGACCAATGAACGGTGTCGTACTCCCTGTTGTAGCAAGGAAAATTAAGGTCCTTTCTAAATTTGCCGTTTCTTCAGCAATTGTTTTTGATAGGGTTCTGGTTAATCCACTAATCCTTTCTGACAGATAATTTAATCTTTTAGATTGGTCCTGAGAAGAGTCAAGGGATTTTAAGATTTTTTGTTGTGCCCTTATTTCTTTATATCCTGCAATAAAAACCTTTGCAACAGGACTGTATCTTAAGTTTTTACTTTCAATAAATGCTGTGGTGAGGTTTAAGTTTTCTGTAAATATATTGAAGAATTTCTTGGATTCTTTTTTTGCTTTTCTTAAGATTCGATATTTTTGGGCTATAATAGTCCACGAAACAATAGAAAATATAAGAAGGACTAAAAGGACAAACTTGGCTACTGGTCCAGATTGCATAACCATATCAGCGACATTTCCCTGAAAGTTACCACCTATATTGACAAGACTAAATTGAGGCATAATTTTTTATCTCAGTTTTAATTTAATTATTTAAAAAAATTATAATATCAAGGTTATAAGAAATGTCAATGTTAATTTAAGTCCTCAAGGCCTTCTCATCTTTTGTTTTATCTAGGTTTTAATCGGCTTTAATCCCTTAATAAAATAATACATTACATAGTATTCAAGACAAAAAGGACCAAAGCCGAGAAATCCTAAAAGGGGCATTTCAAATATCTTGATGTTTTCAGTAATGGGAACAGTATATATCCATTTGGTATATGCCCAGTAATTCCAGAACTCCCAGAGAAAACCACATAGATAACCTCCGATAAGAAGGGATAAAATGATTTCTATATTTCCATCCTCAATGTCTCTAAAAAGGGAAGGGTTTCCTCTCAGGTAATTTATCGGCTCTAAAAGAAATACAAAACCACACCAGACAAATGCCCAGAGATAGGGAGAGGGGTATATGATTGGAAAGGCTAAAAAGAGTGTGCCTAAAACCATAGATATATAAAGAAGGTTTTTTGTAATCTTTATTTTTTTAAATTGAAGATTTTTGAACTTGAGAAAGCACTGCAAAAGCTCAGCTGTTTCAAAAAGTCCCGGCATTATGGTTGAAAAGGCGACGGCATAACCTATATATCTTAACCATAAAGGATGGGGTAAATTTATATAATACCACCCCTTTAACAGCAGGTTATAGTATTCAAAGATAAGCCAAAATACCACAGACAATGGAAGCATGAATAGAAATTCTTTCCTTCTAGAGGATATAAGAGAACTTCCTTTTAACCTGAAGATAATCCCATCAATAAAAAATATATACCCATACCATGCCAGAGGAGTAAACCATGTGGCTATAGGCTGAATTTCCATAAACATGAGGATTTCTGAGACAATAAGGATAAAAAGACCTATGTAGCTATATGTTTTTAATCTCATCATGTTGAATTAAGATCTTGATTTTTAGATAGGTTGAAGGTTAGTTATTTTTGTTAAGACTGAGATGTTTCTTAACGATTTTATGGACACTGTTTAACGCATCTTTTAATTTACTAGGGTCTTTACCACCAGCTTGGGCCATATCAGGTCTTCCTCCACCCTTTCCACCGACAATAGCAGCTACATCATTGATAATACGCCCGGCATTCAAGCGAGATATCAGGTCTTTTGTAACTCCTGTAAGGATAACAACCTTATTATCCGTTATCGTTGCGATCACAACAACTCCTGATCTTATTCTCTCTTTACAGTTATCAAGGAAATTTCTTAAGGCTGGTATATCTAATGGTTCTACTTTAGTTGCCAATACCTTTATACCATCAACGAGCTTGATCTTAGATTCAAGGTCAAAAGCCTCACCTTTGGTTAATCTCTCTTTTAAGGTTCTCACCTCTTTTTCAAGCTCTTTTGAATACTCAGCCAGCCTTTTGACCTTTTGTGATTCCTCAAAAGGTTTTGCCTTCAGAATCTCTTCAATCTCATGGAGGACTTCTTCTTCTCTTTTGATATATTCATAGGCTCCCAGGCCTGTTACGGCTTCTATTCTTCGCACACCAGAAGCAATACCACCCTCACTGATGATCTTAAATAGTCCGATCTCTCCGGTGGCATTAATATGAGTTCCTCCACATAATTCAGTGCTCAAGTCGCCGGTTTTTACTACCCTTACTTCTTCTCCATATTTTTCTCCAAATAATGCAATGGCTCCCTCATTTAAGGCCTCGTTCAGTGGCAAAATTTTCTTTTCAACTTTTGAATTGCTTATAATCTTTTCATTGACAAGCTTTTCAATCCTGTCAATCTCTTTTTTGGTTAACTTTGAGAAATGGGTATAGTCAAATCTCAAACGATCAGGAGCGACAAGGGAGCCGGATTGTTTTACATGCTCTCCGAGGACTTCCCGAAGGACAGCCTGTAATATATGGGTTGCGGAATGATTGAGAGCAGTGGCCTGACGCCTTTCTTTATCAATTTTGGCTGTAACAATATCCGCTTTTTTTAAGCTTCCTTTTTTAACACGGCCTCTATGAATAGAGAGTCCGGGTACGGGAATTTTTGTATCCGTTATTTCAACATTGACTTCTTCATTGTATAATTTCCCTGTATCACCTACCTGCCCTCCTGCCTCTCCATAAAAGGGGGTCTTATTGAGAACGATTTCAACATTGTCTCCCTCTTTAGCAGTTTCAACAGTTTTTTCTCCTTTTATAATTGCCAGTATCTTTGAATCTGTCTCCAAAACGTCATATCCGACAAATTCCGTATTTTTTAAATTATTGCTTAGCTGGTTATACAAAGGGCTGATCTCTTTTTCTCCCGAGCCCTTCCAGAAATCCCTGGCCCGCTTACGCTGCTTTTCCATTTCTTTTTTAAAACCATCTTCATCAAGAGAAAGGCCGTTTTCTTCGGCAATGTCTTTTGTTAAATCCACAGGAAAACCATAGGTATCATAAAGCTTAAATATATCAGCTCCAGATATCACTGATCTTTTCTTGGACTTCGCATCATCAATAATCTTTTCCAGCATATTGGTACCGTATTCAAGGGTGGTTGCAAATGTCTCTTCTTCATTTAGGGTTACACGAATCACATAGTCTTTTGCATCCAAAAGTTCTGGATATGGTTTTTTCATAATATCCAAGACCTTCTTTTCTAGGTCATTCAAAAAAGGTTTATCTATTCCCAGAAGTTTTCCATGGCGAACAGCCCTTCTTATAATCCTTCTTAGGACATAACCTCTTCCCTCATTAGAAGGGAGTACACCGTCACAAAGAAGAAAAACGATTGCTCGTATGTGGTCAGAAATAACTCTGAAAGAGATATCGAGTTCTTTTTTTATCCCATATTCTTTTTTTGACAATGATTCTATGGATTGAATAATGGGTCGGAGTAAATCAGTATCAAAATTGCTCTTTACACCTTGAACGACAGCAGCAAGTCTCTCCAGACCCATGCCTGTATCTATATTGGGTTTAGGAAGGGGAGTGAGTTTACCATCACTATTTTTATTATACTGTGTAAAGACAAGGTTCCACAATTCAACATATCGATCGCATTCACATTCAACGTTACATTGAGGCCTTTTACACCCAACCTCCTCTCCCTGATCAATAATGATCTCTGAGCATGGCCCACATGGACCGATTTCACCCATAGCCCAAAAATTGTCCTTTTCTCCAAGTCTTACAATGCGCTTTTTTTCAACCCCCATCTCTTTATTCCAGATATTGAAGGCCTCATCATCATTTTTATATATCGTAACCCAGAGTTTTTCTTTTGGGAGGGCTAAGATATCGGTTAAGAACTCCCATGCGAATTTAATGGCTTCCTTTTTGAAATAATCCCCAAAGGAAAAGTTCCCTAACATTTCAAAGAAGGTATGATGACGGGCAGTCTTACCAACCGTCTCAAGATCGTTATGCTTTCCACCGGCTCTTACACACTTTTGAGAAGAAGCAGCTCTTTTATAATCCCTTTTTTCTACACCAATAAAGACATTCTTGAATTGGACCATGCCAGCATTCGTAAAAAGGAGTGTAGGATCATCCTTAGGGACTAACGAAGAGCTGGGGACAATTTTGTGACCATTGGATTCAAAAAATTCTAAAAATTTCTGTCTTATCTCGTGAGATTTCATTTTGTTCTTTCAATTTCTCTTTTTAATTTTCAAAGGTTTCTCTATTGATGAATCAGAACAATTAACTTTAAATGTTTTAATAATATTTTTTTATAACATCTTCCCAAAGCCCTTTTGAAATAAGGATAAATTCTATCGCTTCTCTAACCGCTCCGCGTCCTCCAGGGCTTTTTGTTATCAGTGAAACCTCCTCCTTAACTTGAGGAATCGCATCTTCTACAGCAATAGATAAACCCACCCTTCTTAAGACAGGCAAATCAACAAGGTCATCTCCTATATACGCAACCTCCTCATCTTTTAGATTGTTCTCTTTTAAGATTTTTTCATAAACCTCAATTTTATCGTGGACATCTTGATAGAGAAGGTCAATCCCTAGTTCTTTTACCCTCCTTAAAATGATGTCAGAACTCCTTCCTGAAATGATTGCTATCTTAAGTCCAGCCCTCTTCGCTAATTTTATTGCATGGCCATCTCTCACATCAAAGGATTTATACTCTGTCCCATCATCACCATAGATAATTCTCCCATCCGTTAGTACACCATCAACATCCATGATAAAAAGCTTTATCTTTTTTGCCCTTTCTTCATTCATAAATTAAACGATCCCTAACTTTAAGACATCGTGGATATGGACTATTCCCTCTGGTTTCTTTTTATCATTAACAATTAATATAGAAGTGATTGAATATTTCTCCATAATCTGCAGCGCCTTGCTCGCCAGTGCATCCTTCTCTACTGTCTTGGGATTAACAGACATAAAATCAGAAGCCTTAATATCGAAGATATGATTATCTATCTTTTTTTCCATTAATCTTCTTAAGTCTCCATCTGTTATAATTCCCAAGAGTTCGTTTGAATGATTGACCACACTGGTTACCCCTAATCTCTTAGATGAGATTTCAAAAATAATATCCTTCAATAATGTACTTTCCTTCACGATGGGAATTGCATTACCGGTGTGCATCAAATCTCCTACTGTGGTAAGAAGCTTCTTCCCCAGGCTTCCTCCGGGATGAAAAATGGCGAAGTCTTCCTTTTTAAATCCCTTCTTTTGGATAATGGCCACAGCCAATGCATCTCCCATAGCCAGGGTGGCGGTTGTGCTTGCTGTCGGAACAAGACCGAGAGGACACGCCTCTTCTTTCACGGAAACATCTAAGATGATGTCACTTCGTTTAGCCAATGTAGAATTAATATTTCCAGTAATTCCGATTAACTTAATGTCGAATCTCTTGAGATTAGGAATAAGCTGGATGATTTCTTCTGTTTCACCACTATTTGATATAGCGATCACTAAATCTCCCTTTACAATCATACCGAGATCACCATGGATTCCCTCTGCTGCATGCAAAAAGAGAGCAGGGGTTCCTACGCTTGCGAAGGTTGAGGCTATCTTTTTACCTATCAATCCAGATTTTCCCATGCCTGCAACGACAACTCTTCCCTGACAATCACAGATCAGATCTACTGCTTTAGAAAAGTTTTCATCTATTCTCTTAATCAGAGCTTTAATAGCATTGCTTTCAATCTCTAAGACCTTTTTCCCTAGTTCTATACTCATGGCTTAACACTTCCTATAAAATAATTGGATTTTTAATTTATAATTCATATATAATATATTTATAATATATTTGAGTTTTTTTCAATACCATACTTACATCTATTTGTCTATCTAAATTATTTTTCAAGAGATGGGATGCTGGTGACAAACTACAAAAAATCATCAGACCTTTTGAGCATGACGAAAACCCTTATAAAGAAATACAGATTAAGGTGCAAAAAGAGCTACGGGCAAAATTTTCTAGTCGATGATTTCATTCAACAGAAGATCATCGATTGTGCCTCTCTTAATAAAGATGATATTGTATTAGAGATAGGTGCTGGCTTGGGTGCCTTGACGCTTCCATTGGCTAAAAGGGTTAAAGAGGTTATCGCCATTGAATCGGATAAAAGATTGTTTGATGTTCTAAGCGTGATATTAAAGGGTAATAAAAATGTTGAGCTAATCTGTCAAGATGCCCTAAATTTTGATTATACTTCCCTAAAAAAACCCTATAAAGTGGTTTCAAATCTTCCCTACTCCATCTCAACACAAATCATGATAAAGTTGTTAGGATACAATGGAAAAATAACCGAGATGATATTGATGTTTCAAAAGGAGATTGCAGAGAGGATAAACGCCTCGCATGGAACCAGGAATTACGGCTTTCTCTCGATTATCGCTCAGTATCATACTGATATCGATATATGTTTTTCCGTTAAAAAAGACTCCTTTTTTCCTATGCCAAAGGTAGATTCTTCTGTTATCAAATTGAGTTTTCTCAAAAGACCGAAGGTATTGGTTAGGGATGAAAAGCTCTTTTTCAATCTGGTTAAGGCCTCGCTATCTTATAAGAGAAAGACCCTGAGGAACAATCTGAAAAGGGCAAGGCACATTCTTGATACGAACCAGTTGGACATGATTCTTAAAAGAGCAGGTATCGATCCCAAT
>DATKYB010000151.1 GCA_035528715.1 Nitrospinota bacterium
AGCCAGAAGCAGGATGTATAAATTAAGGGGCGTGATTCGAGGATATTTAAAGTAAAATTTATTGCAGATTCCAGATAAAAGCCCAAGCCCTGAAAACAGAATAAAGATTTCTGGGGCGTCCGTGATACGTGAAATCGAATCAATGTATAAATCAAGAAAATTGTTATTGATTTTCAGCTTGCCGCCTGGCAACTCAAAGCATGGCGTTTCTTCTGCAATCTCTTCAAGCTGCAATTTCAGGTCTTCATTGGTTTGGGAGTCGTGGCTGTTTATCCAGTCTGAGATGTCTGATCCTTCTTTATCCAGGCCGGGAAGCTCGATGATCTTCACCTCTTTGGCCCCTGCCTTCAAAATGCTGGCAGCCCGCTTTCTTGCTTCTCTTTCAGCTCCAACGTCCAGGCAGATCCTGACTTCTTTTCCTTTCAAGGATTGGGCAAATTCAGGCTTCCAGTTGCTCATTCCGAAAGGAGCAGTTGTTACTGTGAGTCCGAGTTTATGAACATTGTCAACATCCTTCTCGCCCTCTACTAACCATAAACTATTGGCTTTCATAACTTCCGGAAGTCTATAAAGAACCTGCCTTATGTCATTTAATTTTCTATCAGCCCTAAAAGTTTTGGGATTATATCTTATGATTTTGTAGAGCTGCTTTCCTTGTTCATCTAAATACGGATACGTGGCAACGATTACAGGCTTTTTAATTGCTTGCTTAACTATTTCCAGGCCGAATACTTTGGCAAGTTCTTTAATGGCCACTCCTTTTGTTACTCCATGCTTTTTCATATAATAAGTAATAATGTCCCCGCCCATCTTGCATTTACCATGACAATACCAGAGCCAGACTCCGGCTTTCTCATCGACTGTCATACTGGGAGAGGTGTCGTTGTGAAAAGGGCAAAGAGTTTTATTCCCATCGAATTTATGGCTTTCATGTTTCTCAAGATAATATCTTAAATTTTTCCCGATAAGCTCTTGAATGAGATCGCTCATTTCTTAT
Organism: Nitrospinota bacterium; assembly: GCA_035528715.1. Classification (NCBI taxonomy): domain Bacteria; kingdom Pseudomonadati; phylum Nitrospinota; species Nitrospinota bacterium. The sequence goes on from DATKYB010000151.1 coordinate 998, forward strand.
TTTCCTTTATCTCTTCAACCTCGATTATGGTCCTGATCGTGTCCATGACCTGCCTGGCCTGGCGGCTTTTATCAGGAACAAAATCTCTAACATTGTCGATAATGTCCTGTGCCATTTGCTTGATATCCTCCAAATTCGGATGAGTATTTGGATAATGTTTTGCCCTTTTCAAGACTTCTGTTTTCATTTTTGCTGTGATTCCATTTGTTTCTCTAGGGCCTGCAAATCCACCCGGATACTGCCTCCGACCTTTGCGGCTTTGATCTTGCCAAGATCAACTAATCGCCTACAAGTCACGGGATGAATCCCGAGATATTCACTGCAAGTGCGAATTGAGATCCATCTTTTTTCCATTTTCATTCTTCGGGAAAGATAGCTTTTTCCTCTACACCTAATATGATTGATAACTTTTTTCTATCCTCTTTTTGCGGCTTTATGTATCCTCTTTCTATCCGCGAAATTTGTGATTGGCTTAGGCCTGCTTCTTGGGCCAATTGTTCCTGCGATTTTCCTAAGAAAAACCTGAGATATTTCAATTTATTTTTCATTTAATTATCACTTGCATAATTTATTATTCTATTATAATATGATGGTAATGCAATTACTAATCAAACCATGCAGCTAAGAGGGTAAAATGAATAGAAAAGATTTTTTATTATTATTAAAAGAGATACATACGCCTGATTATTTAAAGGGTAAACCTTTTGAGCAATATTCCGAAACTATAGAAACGTTCGGTAGGGAAAATTTTTACCCATCTGATTTTAGTAAGGCTATAAAACTTATGGAAAGATTTAGAATATCTTTCTCTGAGGAAGAAACATCAAGATTTTCTAAGCTAACTCCTCAAGATATTATCAGATCTAATTTCCTTTTAAAGAAAATCGATCCTTGGGTTAAGAATACACAAAAAAAAATATTTAATTCTATTAAACCACCGTTTAATTGGAATGAAGCTATTGAGTGGATTGAAAAAGAGGCTAAAAAATACATAAAAAACAAAGATGATATGGAAATAAATAAAGTTAAAGAGTTAAGAGAGGAATTAGGAAAAGAATTGGCGAAGGAATATAAAATCTTATCAGAAAAAATATATCTATTGCCATATGTTAAGAAGGATAATGAATGGGTCCAAAAGATTCATGCTATCGGCCTCAAATTATCTACTTTAGAGTGCGAAACCCGGAGAATGTCAAAAGCAACCGGATTCAATCAGGCCTCTTTAGTGATGTTTGTTTTAATTGGAATTAAACCGTTGCTTCCCAGATATAAAATTTCAATTAGTATTCCTGTTTATATCATGCCAAATAAGGAGCAAATAATCTCAAAGGAAGTTGAAATTGTATTTAGATGCAGAGATTTAAAATTTAGAGAGCTATATGAGATGTATAAGAAGATAAGAAAACAATTAAATATTGAAAGAGAAATACCATTAAAGGGAAAATCTGAACGCGTTAATGAATTAATAGAAGAATTAGGGCAGCCCCCTCTTGGCACTCGCGGGAAAAGAAATCAACGATATTGGGAGAAAGCGAAAGATTTATGGAATAACAGAAATCCGGATGAGCAATATTCAGATTGGAGGGGAATTGCCCAGCAATATGATAGGATAACAAAATTTTTAGAAAGGATCGAAAGATTAAATAAGCCTTCTTTTTAATGCTCTTTATATTTATGTCCAAATTATGATCAAAAAAGGACTGTCAACTTTTGCGACGTGTCTGACGCTGTTTTATGCTATAAATTGCTATAAATTGTTATAATGCCAAAATTCAGGAAAGTTCTGTAACTTGCTGATTTATATGGGGTAACAGGGGAGAAAAAATGGCGCGCCTA
>DATKYB010000152.1 GCA_035528715.1 Nitrospinota bacterium
ATAATGGATGATAAACCCTATAATTTTATCAAGAGTTTCGATCCTAAATGGGACTCGAAGAAGTTTAGGGGGTTTGTTCATCGGTTTAATAATGGAGAGGATATGGCATGTTTCATTTATTTGATAAAACAGGTCATCGACTCGTATGGTTCAATACTCGATTTTTTTAAAAAAGGATATAGAGACGAAGATGAAAATATTGCTTCAGCCCTTACAAAATTCGTTAAAGGATTTTTAGAAATGGACTGTTCTCCTTTTTATAATGGGAATGGTCTTCCCAAAGATGCGGGGGTAAGATTCTTTCTCCCTTCTCCTGAAGGCGGAAGCGCATGCAAGAGACTTAACCTCTTTTTACGCTGGATGGTAAGGAGAGGAGATTCTATAGATTTTGGTATCTGGAAGGATATTTCACCGTCAAAACTCATTGTTCCTCTTGATACCCATGTTGCTCGAATTTCCAGACATTTGGGATTAACAAAGCATAAGAATCCAAATTGGAGAATGGCTGCAGATATTACAGCCAATTTAAAAAAGCTCGATCCAAATGATCCGGTAAAGTATGATTTTCCCCTCTGCAGACTCGGAATCATGAATTATTGTCCTAAAAAAAAGGATCATAAAAAATGTAAGGCATGTGATTTAAGACCGGTATGTCAGCTTTAATCCCATCTTCTTGAATCTCTTTTAAAATAAGTTTAGACAATATGGGTACCGGTAAGAATGGTTGATGTTCCCATGCTTAGAGATTCTCTCTCTACTTTAAAGCCATATTTTTTCAGGGTCAATTCATATTCATAAGACCAGTTTGTCGATCTGATGAGCTTTGGAAGTTCAACAAATACCTCCTTCCAGCTGGTCAAGAAATAACCCGAAAACCTCAATAAGAAAAAATAAAAACCCCATGCCGCTCTTACAAGTCTGTTTTGTGGGTAGGTAAAGTCATGAAGGATTATTTTTCCTCCTGGTTTGAGATGATCTAAGCAGGTCTTGATAAGAACCTCTGCTTCACAGTATTTCGATATATAAGATGAAGTAATGCAGTCGAATTTATCTTTTAGGATGAGTTTTTCTGCGTCTTGATTTAAAAGAGATATTTTATGATGGGGATTCAGCTTTTTCCTTGCTTCACGAAGATAACTTTTTGTTATATCAACCCCTATTATCTTTGCATGAGGAAATTTTTCACATATTTGAAAGGTAAGAATTCCTGTTCCACAGGCAAGGTCGAGGATGGAGCTACAAGGTGGAATTTTTTTTAGAATCTGTTCCTTCCAGTATTTGTCATTTCCAAGGGTTGTCCATTTTACTACGGTGTCATACGTTTTTGCTGTTTTCTCAAAAAATAGGGGAACTAAGTCTTTTGGGGATTTCTCCATTAAGGTGGTATTCAAAGAGGATTATTTATTATATTGTCTATGTATGTTTCTATATCTTCTCTATCAGAAGAATCCTTTGATGAGCTTAAATAAATAAAAAATTCAATATTTCCTTTTGCGCCTAAAAGAGGAGATCTCATCATTCCCTTTACCTTCCATCCCATTTTTTTTGAAAGCTGAGCTATTTTTAAAAGGACCTTTTTGTGTTTCGTTTTATCTCTAATAATACCCTTTTTTTCAACCTCTTCCTTCCCAACCTCGAATTGGGGCTTGATAAGGGCAATAACCTCTCCATTTTGAGCTAAAAGTCTAAATACCAAAGGAAGGACCAATTCAAGCGATATAAAAGAGACATCTATGGTAGCCAAATTGATTCTATCCTTTATCATCGAAGGGTCTAAGTAACGGATATTGACCTTCTCCATATTAATAACTCTGGGATCATTTCTCAGGTGCCAATCTAACTGCCCATATCCCACATCTATGGCATAAACCTTTTTCACTCCCCTTTCCAAGAGAAAATGGGTAAATCCTCCTGTTGATGCACCGATATCCATTGCTATTTTATCTTTTAAATCCAGAGGAAATGCCTTGAAGAAACCCTCAAGCTTTTCACCGCCGCGGCTTACATAAGAGGAGGAATTTTGTTTGATTTTAATATTGGAGGAGGATGATACCTTTGTTCCTGCTTTATTGATTATAGTCCCATCAACAAAAACCTTACCAGCTAAAATCAGGGCCTTTGCCCTTTCTCTTCCTTCAGCCAGCCCCTTTTCTACTAAAACCTTATCCAGCCGTTCTTTTCCCTGCATTATTTAGAAAAGATAAGAAAAAATTTTTATTTTTCTTGGAATTCAAAAGAGATTTTAGCTCTAAGACAATCCCTTCTTCACAGAGTCCATACCTTTTTCTAAGAATT